>NZ_JBTHHK010000003.1:0-132537 GCF_054353875.1 Mycoplasma sp. 4013
CAAAAATACAAAAATAATCCAGATTATAAAGATATGAAAGACAATTTATATTATTGAGATATTTCAAAAGGCGCTTGTTCTGTTGCATTCTTTAATATGGTATTAAACGGTGATGGTAGAACTAAAATTCATCAAATCGATAGCATTGCAAATTGAAATAAAAATAACAGCTTTTTTGATTTTGTCATTACAAATCCACCTTTTGGTAGCAAAGTTAAATTTATGGGGAATCAAAGTATTCTAAAACATTACAAACTTAATGAACATTGTAACGGACAATTAGGGGTTTTATTTATCGAAAGAGCAATGAATCTGCTTAAGGAGAATGGAATTTTAGCAATTGTGCTGCCTAGTGGTTATTTAAATAATCAACAACAAAGTTATATCAGAAAATACTTAATTGATAATTTTCATATCTTAGCAGATATCTCTTTTCCAGAAGGGGTATTTAAGGGTGCTGAAACAGGAGTAAAAACTGATGTATTATTTGTAAAGAAAACTAAACGAATACACAATTATAAAATTTTTACAGATGTAGTCAAAAACATCGGTTTTGACTTTAATACAAAAAATTTACCTCCTATTTATAAAATAAATGAAGAAAATGGTGAAATTCTAAAAGATGCGAATAATGAAGCAATTTTAAACACTGATTTACCTGAAATTCTAAAAAGAATGCAGCAGTTTGCTTATGATGAAAAAATCATTGGATTGTCACAGGTTAATCACTCGATAAATTACGGATATACCTATATGCAAGACTTAGACAGTTCATTAAAGTTAAAACCAGAATTATCAAACACAAAAATTTCTTTAATTTTAAATGATAAAAGTTTATATTCTCTGCGAGAATATAAACAAAATAATCAAAACGGATTAATTATTGAAAAAAAGACAAAAAACTTTGAAAAATCAATTATAAAAAGCAAAATTTATTCATACATCCCGATTGCTCAAACACATAGCAAAGGTTTATATACACTTTCAAACAAGCTACGTGGATGACAAATTCAAAATATTTCAAGAGCGAAGCAAATAGGTCACAAAGACAGCATTTATTTACCTTATTTATATGGTTCATATGATAAATTCTTTTATTTTAATTTGGATAATTCAGATGTCATTATCTCAAATGGTTTTTATCGAATTTATATCAATGACGAAAAGGTAAGGTATTCATTTTTTAAATTTTTATTTGATCAAAGTTATCAAATCCAATTTCAAGCTTTTGCTACTGGTCACATTCAAACCAATATTATCGAAGAACGGATATTAGACTTTCGTTTTAAATTACTTGATAAAGAAGAAATCAACCAAGTAAAACAAATGATAAAAGTATTCGATGAATGCATTAAAGTACGTGGATAACACTGCATCATAGGAATAAAAATAAACTAGCATTAGCTAGTTTGTTTTCTTCTTCTGTGTCTTAAAACAACAAGGATGATAATTCAAATAAGTCCTAAGGTCAAAATACTTGCAAGGGGGATATATGGTTTTAGTTTTGCTGAAACAATTGATTGAGAATCAATCAATGAATCTAGTTTGCTATTAATTAACTCATAACCATTTAAATTATCATTGGAATTAAATTGTTCTTTTAATGCTGCTACTTCATTTGTTGGTTTAAGTTTATCAAACTTGCTTTCTATTAAAGTTTGTAAGTATGATTTACGTTGTGTTTCTGTTTGATATGCATTATTTGCATATGAGAGTTTTTCTCTTAATGTATCTAAATCATTTGCATCGTATTTTACTGAATTTAATTCAGAAATATGAGTAACTGCTTGTAATCTTGCAGCAACATCTTCTAATGCTTTATTTAAAACTGATTTTTCACTTGCTTCTTGTTTTAAGGTTTCTAAGACATCATCATATAACTTTTGGTATGAATCTAAATAAGATGTTGAATCCAGTTTGTCTGTATATGTATCAATGTTTTTGTGATCACTTAATTTACTAATACTTTCTTCGATTTTAGAACGATATTCATTTTTTAATTTATCTTCTGATGCTTTTGCTTGAACTACTTCATTTTTATATTTTCTTAAATCGATAACATTTTTAATTTCTACATATTCATTATTATCATATTTAACAATATTTTGCGGTTGCTCAAGTTGTTTAACAGTTGATTTTATTTGATTTGTTAATGAAATTATTTCATCGGATTCGATGCTTAGAGCGATGTTAAGCAAACGATATAAAGCTTCATAGTCATTTAAATTCTCGATTTTATTATATAAACTTGTATATGTTTTAATATATGCAGGTGTAGTAAGTTTTTTTAGCATATTTGGGATTAATTCTTTTAACGATTCTTTACGTTCTGATTCGGATGTATATGCATCTGTAACATCTGCTAAGAATACTCTTAATTTTGGTATGCTGTTTGCTTTCAAAAGACTTACTTCATTATATAAACTGATGTGATCAAGGTTTTCTAAAAGTGGCATATAGTTATGAATCTGAGTTTGTAATTTTGTCTTTTCAACCGATTCTTTGCTTAATATTTCATCTAATTTATCATTTAAAGCGATTAAAGAATTTAAATTTGTTGTTTTATAAAACTTATCAGAATATATTTTGATGTTTTTTGGTTCTTCTAATAAAGCAACCTTAGCAGCAATTTGTTTTCTTAGATTTTCCTTTTGCACATCTTCACTATGTTTTGCTGCTGCAACTTTTGCTTTATAAACTCTTAGATCTTCTAGATTATCGATGTTAGCGAAATTCTTGGTATTATAGGTAAAAATATGCTCAAAGTCTTCTAATGAATTTAATAAATCACTGATTTGTTCTTTTAACAAACGAACTTCACTGTGTTCAGAATCATATACTTCAGAAATTTTTGCATACAATGCTTCATAGTAGTTAAGTTGATTGATTTGGTTGCTGTGATGGTATTTTTTGTTATATAAAATAATGTTATAGTTATCTTCTAAACCTCTTAGTTTATTTTCAATTAAGGTTTTTAATTCTGTTTTTCGTTGTTTTTCACTTTGTAAAGCATTAGAGGTATCTGTATAATACTCTCTTAAATCATTTAAATTAGTTAGTTTCAATAAATTGTTTTCATTATAAACAACTATATGATTAAAGTCTTCTAATTGTGGATATAATGATGTAATTTTAATTCGTAATTGCTCTCTTTCTTGTTCTTCTTGTTTTAAAACATCAGAAAGTTTAGCACTAAGTGGAGTGTAATTTATGAGTAAATCGCTGTTTTGCGAATTAGCATATTTTTCTGTATATGTTTGTATATTTTGCGAATCTTCTAGCTTTGCTAATTGTGAATCAATCTGTGCTTTAATTCTTGCTTTTTCTGCTGCTTCCTGTGCAAGTGCTGTATTTAATTCATCTAAGAAGTTTTGTAAATCTATCTTACTGGTAGTTGTAAACAATCGTTTAGCATTTAATTTAATAATATGCTGCGCTTCTTCTAAGTGTGGTAATTTTTCTTTAATTTCTTCACGGATGTTAAACTTAATTGTATCTTCGTTGATAACATCAACTAAGGCTTTATTAAGAGCATGCAACGAATCAATATGTGTATTTTGATTTAATTTATGAGTTCATTTGACAAAGGTGTCAAAATCGTGTAATTTAGCAATTTTGTCTGCTGTTTGTCCAAATAACTTGCTAAATTCACTTTCTTCAACTGCTGATTCAGCATCAATTTTGGTTTTAAACGATCTTAAATCATTTAATTCCTTAGAGTTTTTAATGCTGCGATATTCAGTGTTTAATGTAGCAATTTGATCAAATAATCTTAACTTACTTAATACAGTTTCAATGTGATCTTGAAGTTTTTGTTTTTCATGTGTTTCTTCAGCATACATATTATCTGTTTCTTTTAATAATTCACGAAGTTGGGTTAAAGTGGTAGCAGTTTGCAATTTATCTTTAACTTTCTTGATATTACCTTGATCTTGCAATTTTGCTAAAATCTCATTAATTTTTGCTTTTAACTGTTTTCTTTCAGTCTCTTCAGTTTTTAATGCTTGATCTATTTTATAATCTAAACCAAAATAACTATTTAAATTAGGATTTTTTTCAACTTTTGTATTTAAATCATTGAAGCTCTTGATATTATCAGGATCTTCTAATTTTGTTAAATTAGTCTTTATGTTATTTTTATATTTTTCTTTTTCTGAATTCTCCTTAGTTTGAGCTGCTGTTACTTTATTTAATAATTGTTGTAAGTTGCTTTGTCCGTTTGTTCGCGATAAAACATCCATATTATATTTACTAATATGATCAAAGTCTTCTAGTGATTCAACAATCTTTTTGATTTTTTCTCTTAAATCATACTCTTTTTGATCTTCTGCTTTAGCATTATCTACCTGGGTTTTCAATGCTCTTAAAGCATTTAACTCAGTTGTATTCTTACGTTTTAATGCTAAATTAATCGCATTATTAAAATCATGGAATTTTAACAACTCATCTATTATTTCCTTGTGTAACTTATCCTTTTCTTCATCTTCTTTTTTAATTAAATCTTGTGCTTCGTTATTTAATTCACGCAATTTATTTAAATCAGATGTAACATTGGGTTTTTTGGTTGTTATAGTCGTTTTATTAGTTGCATCTTCAAGTTGGTTAGCAAGTGTATCAATATTATTTGATAACTGCTGACGCATTTGTTCTTCTTGTTGCAATGCTTGATCAAGATCAGTTTTTAATGCTCTAAAATCGTTTAAATTATTTGTTTTCTTAGCATAATCAAATTGGTGTTTATAAGTATCTAAATTGTTTTTATCTTGTAATTTCTTTATTTTTTCTTCTATTTCTTTTTTAAGAGCTTCTTTTTGTGCTGCTTCTTCTTTTATTTCCTGTTTAACTTGATCTAAGAGTATTTTCAAACTAGTTGAATTTTTATATTCGTTTAATTGATCATAAATGCTATTTATAGTATTTTGATCATTAAGTTTTGGAACTTCAATTGTTTTAATTTCAGAAATTAAGTGTTGTTGTAATGTTTCTTCAGCAAATTGTGCATAAACTTCTTTGTCTAAATTACGCAATTCAACAAGTTTTTTAGCCGAATCCATTTTTGCTTTCAACTTTTGCTTTTCTGTTGCATTTGTTAATTTATCATAATCTTCTTTAATCTTTGCTTTTAGCCGCTCTTTTTCTTGTTCTTCTTTTGCAACTTGTGATTTAACATTAACAAATAACTCATCGAGATCTTTTGGCTGTGTAGTTTTAATAAAATCATCACTTAACAATGAACGATTAATCGGGTCCTCAAGTTTTTTTGCCTCTTCTAGTGCTTTTGCACGCACCGATTCAAGTCGTTCTTCTTCTGCCTTAACTGCATCAATATGTTTGCTTAGTTTTTCTAATTCAGCAATGGTGTTTGAATTTGCTAATGATGCACGATTTGATAATTGATTATCAGGATACATTAAATGATTAATTTTATCTTTTATTTCTTGCTTTAATTGTTCTTTTTTAGCGTGTTCTTGATCTAAAAGTTCTTGTGCTCTTTCTCTTAAAACACGCATGTGTGGAAGTTTTGTATCAGTTGTTTTTTTGTTTTCTATTTCTTGACGGTTATTATCTAATTCTAACTTGTTATATAACTGATCAATTTGGTTTGTTAATGAATTCTTTTCGAATGTCTCATCTTTTATTCTTTGTTCAGTAGCACTTTTGGTTTCTCTTAATTTAATTAAATTATTAGATGTGTTTGCTAAATCAGTATCAACTTGATTTTGATTTTCAGGATCTTCAAGTTGATTTTTAAGTTTAGCAATCTCTGCTCTCAATTCAGATTTTTCTTGTGTTTCTTTATTTATTAGAAGTTGTGCTTGATTTTTAGCATTATTAAGTTGTTCAATTGTGCTATTTTGATTATACATATTATTAACTTGTAATTGATGCTCTGATAAATCAAGTTGCGATACACTTTGCTCTATTTCGCTACGAAGTTGTGCTTTTTCGGCATTTTCAGCATCTAAGCGAGCTTCTACCTGAGGTAAAAAATTGCGATAATCATTTAAGTTTTTGCTTGATAAATTATTTAAAAACTCATTAACAAAGCTTTGATTTTCAGATTTCTCTAATTTTGAAAGAATGCTTCTTATTTTGTTTTCAGTGTCTTGTTTTTCGTGATTTTCTGCTGCTATTTGATCATTCATCTCTGATTCTAATGCATAAACAGAGTTAACATTTAAATTCTTGGTATTATATAAATTCTTAAGTTTTTGCAACTTAGCATCTAAATAAGAATGTTTATTTACATCTTGAATTTGTGCTAGTAAGTTAGGAAGTTTTGTAGAAGTGTATGTGGCACGAGCATTTTCTTCGCTATCCACTGCAGCTTGAACTTTTATTTTTAATTGATCAAGTCCGACTTTTTGAGTTGCTGCTAATAACTTGTCATTATATTTGACAACATTATTATAATCTTGAAGCGAATTAAGTAGTTGTGTAATATCATAACGTTTTTGATCTTCATCTGCAATTTCAATTAATTGGTTATTAAATTCTTCGAGTTTTAATAAATCAGTTATCGGATGATATTTTGCTTCTTGCTCATCAGCAATCTTTCGATTATGCATATTAGCAAGTAGTTTTTTAATATTATTATTTGCTTGATCGCGACGATGTATTTCGGAAGCTTTCGCTTCTTGTGCTTGCTGTAAAATACTTTCAATTGTTGATCTGCCGCGTAGATCATCGATTGCTTTATTTTGATATTTGCTTTGATTTTTGTTTGTCGGATCTTCTAAAGTCGCTACAACTTGCTTAATTTGTGCTTTTAAAGCGAGTTCTTCAGCTTCAGTTGCAACAGCAGAATTTACATCATTTAATAAAGTTTGTAAATTAGCAATGCTGCTAGTGGTATTAAGTTTATTTTGAAAATTACTTTGATTTTCTGGGTAAGTTAATTTAGTGATTGCATTAAGAATTTGTTTCTTTAAATCGAATTTTAGATTATCTTCTTCTTGTTTAAAGTTATTTATCTTAGTTTTAAGTGTTTCTAAAGAATTAATAGTATGTGATGAATTTAAATCATTATCAACTTCTTGGATATGGTTTGTTTGCTCTAATTTAGATTTAATTGCTTGAATTTGATTAGTTAAAAGTGCTTTTTGTAGATTTTCATTATTTAAAAATCCTTGTGCTTTGTTTTTTAATGCAGTTAACTGAGCAACAGATAAATCAGCATTATTCAATTCATTTTGAACATCTGATTTATGATTTTGTAATTCTAATAATGCAAGTGTTGAATTAATTTGGTTTCTTAATTCAGTTTTTTCTGTATTAACTAAATTTTCTGCTTGTGTTTTCAAGTTTTCAAGAGCATTAATTTGAGAAGTAGATGATAAATTATTTCTAATTAATTCCTTGTTTGAATCTTTTCCTAATTGATCAATTAAAACATTAATATCATTTTTTAATTGTTGAGTTTGTTGCTCTTCGTCACGAAGATATTGTTCAGCAGTTTGTTTTAGTGTTTCTAATGTAGGAATAGTTGCATTTTGTCTTTGATTAGTAATAGGATTGATATGATTATCAAGTTGTAATCTTGAAACTAAATTATCTAATTCAGTATTTAATGCTACTTTTTTAGCATCTTCTTGTGCTTTTAGATTATCAGCTTGTATTTTTAAACTTTGCAATTGTGCAATTGTTTGTGAAGTAGGTAAAGAATTATTAATGGTATCTTGGTTATTTTGAATTTCCAATAAACCTGCTGTATGAGTTATATCTGAACGAAGTTGAGCTTTTTGATTATCTTCACTAGTTTTAAATTCATTAGCTTTTTGTAATAATTGCTCTAGTGCTGCAACAGTATCTGAACTAGTTAAGCCTGTATTAATTTCATTTTTATGAGTTTCTAGTTCTAAATTTGTTAAAACAGCATTAATTTGTGCTTTTAGCTTTTCTTTTTGTTCTTGTTCAATAGTTTCTTGAATTTTCTTTTCTAATCCGATAAAGAAGTTAAGGTTATCAGTGGTTTTTAACTTATTAAATTTATCAGTATATAAAGTAATGTTTTCTTGTTTGGTAAGTTGTATAATTTTTTCATCTATTTGAACTTTTAACTCTTGTTTTAAATGACTTTCATTATTTACAGCAGCAGATGAATTAGTATACATTTTTTCAAGTGCCGACACACCACGAGTTTTCTTTAAGGTTTTTTCATTATATAAAATTAAATTTGAAAAATCTTCTAGGTTAGTAATATTTTGTCTGATTAAAGTTCTTAAATTATTTTCTTGTTCATCGATTTGTTTTTGCTGCTCTACTTTGGTTTTTAAAGAGCGAAGTTGCACTAAATTAGTTGTTGTTTTTAATTCTTCTGATAATGGTTTTGAGTTTTCGCTATCATAAAAATTACTTAAAAGGCCCTTTATTTGTGTTTGTAAATCAGTTTTTTCTCTTTGTTCTTGAGCTAACATCTCATCAGATTGAGTTTTAAGATGCTGTAGACTATATAATAAAGTTGTTTTAGGTAATTTTTCAGTTAATGTATTAATATGTTCAGGGTCTTCAGATAATGTTTTATTATGTTCAATTTGTTGTTTTAGTTGTGTCTTTTGATTATTTTCACTTATATATTGAGCATTAATTTCATTATATAAAGATTGTAAGACATTTGTATCTGCAAATTCATCAAATTTATTATGTAACTTAACTGACTCAGGGATATCTTCTAATTTTGTCAATTCTTCTTTGATCTTCTTTATCAATTCATTTTGTTTATTCAAATCAGTTAATCAAGTTTGTTTTATTAATGCTGCTTTTTTATTTAAAATATCACGATAAAATGCATCAACTTGGTGTTGACTTAGATTTTCTGGGTGTGTAATTTGACTTTGCACACTTGATATTTTATTTTCATATTCTTGATATGATTCAGATGTATATACAATCGGGTTATTTAATGCTTTATTGGTAATTTCGTGTTGCACTAAAGTAAGATCAACCTTTTTATTATAGTGATCTCTTGCATAAATTAATGCATCTTTAATAGCATCTAAACTTGCTTGTGTATATGATTGATCTTTACTTTGATTTGCTTCGGTAATTTGTTTTAAAGCATTAGTAGCAGTAGTTTTTCAATGTAAAAATTCATTTCTAGATGCTTCAGTTCATAAATTATAATCACTCGGATCAACTTTATTAACTTCATTTTGTAAAGCTGTTTTATCTGTAGATACCGATGCAACTTGCACTGGATCAAAGTCATAAACTTCTAGTATCTTAGGTCTTTTAGTTTCTCAAGCAATTTTAATTTGCACAACTTTTTGATTTTGAGGTAGGATAAATTCATTAAGGTTGTTAGTTAATGTTCCTAAGAGATGGAAGGTGTTTGTTTCATTTTCTTTACGATAATATACCTTTGCAAGCGAATTACTTTCAATGGTTAAAATACGTAAATGTTTATTAATAAGTGACTTATCATCGATGGTATAAATTAATTCACCGTTTTCTTGTTTTGGTTGATAATAAGTACTTAAATCCTTATCATGAAGAAAATCTAATTTACTATCATCGGTTGGTTCATATTTAGTTCCTGAAAAATAGTTACTAGTATAGTTAGGTTGTTGGATTTTATTATGATTTACGACTATTTCATTGATTTTAAGTTTTTTATTGCTTGGATAATTAGCTTTTATTAAAATCTTGATATATCTAGCTTTTTGATTTGAAATCGAATCGTTTCCTCAATATTTAAACCCTGGATAACGATGGTCATTGATAAGTTTAGGATTCACAGCATATTTAGAATCGTAAGAACCAGTAGCGACATTTTTTAATATTGTTGTTGAATCAGCATCGGTAGTAGTATCTCCGATACTAAAAACAGTGTGTCAAGAACTTTTATCAGATGAAACTTGTACATCCATATCCCTTGGATAATCAGATGTATCATCTTGAGTATATAAACGTAGAGATTTTATATCTGTTTGACGACCTAAATCGTAAATAATATAATTATTTGCATTAATATTTGGACCAAATTGATCGTATGTAAAAACCGAACCATCTAGTTCATTATTTCGTTCTGTTTGTGGATTTTGTGTGATATCTGTTGAATCAAATTTTGGATTTAAAGCAAGGTTTTCTACTGTAACAGTTATCTTTTTAAAACTTAAAGTTAAATCCGAACTTCCTGAGTTAAATAAAGCAATATAGCGGGCTTTAGTGTTTGCAGCAATAGTATCTGATGCAGCATCAACTCATTCATAACCATTATCAGAATATTGTAATTTTAATGCATTAGAATTAGCGGTTGAATTGTCATATTCTTTATTAAATGTCTGAATATTTTGAATTTTACTTAAATCTAAACCGATTCTCTCGTTTGCTTTTAAGGTAATATCTTGCTTTTCTTCAGGACTTTTTTGATGGTATAACTCAAATGTATCGTATCCATCATATTTAGCAAGCAAATCATTAACTGCTGCATTTTCACTATAAACATAATCAGTACTGTCTTGTTTATTTTCTGTGAATGCAATGGTATTAATATTAAATCCAAAATTTTCTGCTTTTAAGGTTCTTAAACGAAGTCCTGTAACGGTTCCAAAATTATCTGCTTTTGAAATATTAATTGTAATATCATCACCAGATAAATCATATGTTTTTCAAGGAATATAAACATTATTGATTTTCTTTTCTATACTTATTTGGCTGGTGCGATCTCCTGCTCCTGGATTTTGATCATTGACATATTTATATAACAGACGAATTGATTTAAGATTTTTTGGATTTGAAAAATTAATATCAAAACCATCATTTTGACTTAATGAACCACCTGTTGATGTCGCTTTTAATCAAGCGAATGTGTGATCATCACCATCAAACATTAAATTAGGACCTTTATTATCGTGTATTAACAAACGATTAATATCAGCAGTAGTATAGTTGTATCTATCATTATTAGTTAAAAATACTCTTATTTCATCTATACGTCATCAATGCTGAACCTCTGATGTGTTTTTAATTCTAAAATCTTTTGCATGTGCATATCCTGTTACAACTGTTGAATTTTCACCTCATTTTAAATGAGTTGAACCAAATTGTTTTCATTGTCTGCTGGTATCTTTTTCATCTTCATCTTTATATTCGATGATTGCATCTTGTGGTAAATCAGTTGCAGAATCGAATGATTGGTTGATATAAATATGTGAAACTCATTGCTTTTTATCTAAACTAAAACCTACTGTAGCATCCCTTGGAATGTTTGCACCAACATTAACATCACTGCTTCCTTGTTTACCTTGAACCACCTTGGTAAATGCAGCACCTGTTGAATCTAAATCATCAAACATTTTATCAGTGCTTTTGTTTTGATAAACAAGATACATTAAATTAGTAGTATTATCAGCATTATAACTAACATGTGAATATCTTTCTCATGTTTTATTTGATGTTAATTCACCTGAATTAATAACGAATTCTTGTAAACGAACTCATTTTTGTCTAGGAGTAGTATCATTGTTTATTAATCTTACTTTTGTTACATTTGCTATATTTTGATTATTTAAAACAATCGGATTATATTGATTTGCAGATGTAACATTAACATTTCAACCATTTACATCGGTTCAACTGCTATTTGTAGATGTTTGATATTGAACTTTTGCATTTATAAAGTAATCTTTACGCAGTCCTAAATATTTCACTTGTAATGATTTAAGGGTGATTGGTTGATTAAATTCAACACCAAAATAATCATTTTGATGTAATTGTCCACTACTATTTTTTAAAATAACTTGATACGGGTTTCCTTTGTAAAAAACTGTGTCGGTTCCGCCTTTACCCAGACTATCTTGACGTTGCAAATTAGTTATAAATGTTTGTGTCAATTTTATAGGCGGGATAAAAAGTGATGATTCAATTCTTGGTTTCAATCATGAAACTAATCAATCTAAAAATGGCATCAAATGTGAACTACCAACAATAGCATCATATGATTGTCCATTGTAGGTGATTTTATGAGTTGTTTTTAACTCATTAAGTAATTCTATTCCACGATTATAATAACTGATAAAGTCATTGCTGCTATTTTCCTGCTTTTTAATTACTGATAAAAGCAGCGCTTTTGCTGTTTGTGAAAGATTTATAAATGTATCAAGATAAACCGACATTTCCTTGTTAAATTCAGCATTTTGTGATGTTTTAAGAATACTTGCTGCTTTTTCAAAATCATGAAAATCTGTAATCAATGCTTCTGCTTTTATTTTATCAAAATGATTCGATGCTAAATTTGTTTTAAAAGCATCTATTTTAGTTTGGATTTCTTCAGACTCATCAATACTTGGATAATTACTAATATCTGGTTTTTTAATATGTTTAGCAAGTTTTAAGTATGATTGAGTTTCAATATCAAAAATATTGCTTTTATTAAGTGCGTTAGAAAATGCTGCTTGATAAATATTATTTATTTCAGTATCATTTCTTCAGATCTTTCATCCAAAATTCGCAGCAGCAAATGCAGCAATTTTTGATGCTTGTGCTTGTTGCATCGGATTAATTAATACACCTTGCAAGTTGTCTGCTGTTACATCAGTTCCAAAAAATTCTTTATAACCACCTAATATCAGTTGTGCAGGTGCATCTGAATTATTTGGTCAATTAACTCATGCAACAGGGGTTTTGTTGGTTGTAGTTTTAAATGTTGTTAAAGATGTATTATGAACCCCTGCATAAGTGCCAGTTGCTGAATTAATTATTTCAACTTCAGAAGTAAAATTAGCATAAGAGTTTGATGTTATAGTTGTATTTCTATTAGCAGGTGCATAAATTAAATTAGTACTTAAGTCACTCGTAATTTGTTGTTTTTCTTTTAATCAAGTAATTAAATCATTTAGTATTTTTGTTTCATAATGTACTTGTTGCGAAGTATTTTCAGAAAAGGGTTGGTTTTCTGCAAATAAACCAAATTTTCTTATCCCTGCTGTAATAAGTTGTTCAAATTTAGTTTTAATCTTTGATAAATTTTCATCGTAATTAGCAACTGTTATTTTATCATTTGAATCAAAAGGATCAAGCATATAAACTAAATTTATTTTAGTTTTCTTGGATTCTTGGATTAACTTTGAAAATTTATTTGTAAGTTCATCAGATGTATATTCTGTTTTTCATTGATCTCTTGTTTTTTGATCATCTTTATCAAAATATAGATATGAGTTAAGTTTATAATAACTACCTCATTTCATAAAATCTATTTTTGCATTCAAATCTCAAGGGGTTCCGTTATTATAGCTAAACACTCCACGAAGTTTTACATCTGAATAATCTTGAATATTAAATGTCTCGATTTGATCGCCATCAAGTTGATTAAGAATATGTCAAAAAGTTGTAGCACCGTAAAATGCTGCTGTGTTGTTTTTTGCTAACAAAGTAATGTAATTATGTTTTGAAGATAAAATATATGAATCATTACGTGATTTCAAAGATGCATTAAAATCAAGCCCTAATAAACTTGCTTTTTTATCAATATATGTATCGGTGTTGTCGGTTGTTCCAACTAAAATGTTTGTTTTACCATCACTATCTTCAAATGAATGACTTTCTGTAACAGTTAAATTTCTTATTTGTAAAGCTTCTTTAATTCTTGATTTAACTGCCTCATCAATTCCTTTTTCAAAAACTAAATTAACTTCTTTAGATAATAAATATTTTTTATTATCTGCATATGTTATAGATTTAACAGTCGGATAAATTTGATATATTTTATGATTGCTTGAATTATTTGGTTGTTGATTTGTTGCACTAGTAGCAGATATAGTTAATCCTACTGCCGCAGCAGCTGTTGCTGTTAAAACAAGTTTAGATTTCTTTAATCGCATTAATTACCTCTTTGTTAGATAATTAAAACACCAAAATTATTTTCTGGTTAAATTAAGGTGTTTAATTATTATCAAAATTTTCATTGTATATAATATGTAATATTATATAATAATTTAAATTCATAAGATACAATTTTTAATTTATTTATATAATAAGAACAAAAAAATTAATTTTTTATGAAAAAAATATCAACATTTATATATACAAAAATATATTTATTTTTATCATAAAAAAACCAGTTAAATATTCTTGTATTTTTTACTTTTTTTATTGATGAATTAATATTAAATTTCTTCATTTTAAATAAGATTTTAAACTAAGAAAATTAACAATATAATCCTCTTTTTATTTAAAACTATAATAAGAAAATAAAATATAATATTATTTTAGGAGAACGATGAAGCGATTTTTAAGTGGGATTAAACCAACAGGTAATTTAACATTAGGAAACTATATCGGTGCAATAAAAAATTTTATTAATCTACAAAATGAATTTCAATCACTGGTTTTTGTAGCAGATTTACATGCTTTAACAACTGGTGCAGTTGATCCAAAAGAACTACGTCAAGCACGAAAAAGTATTATTGCAATGTATTTAGCATGTGGATTAAATGCTGATAAAACTATTATATTTTATCAATCGGATGTCTATGAACATACCTTATTGCAATGACTTTGTACTTCTGAAACCACAATTGGTGAACTATCTCGTATGACTCAATTTAAGGATAAATCACAAAAACTTAAACAAGGTAATGGTACTGAAAAAATCCCATCAGGACTTTTGATGTATCCTACATTAATGGCTGCTGATATTTTGCTTTATAACCCTGATTTAGTCCCTATTGGTGAAGATCAAACACAACATCTTGAATTAACACGCAAAATCGCTGATAGACTTAATAAAAACTATAAAATGGATTTTAAAATCCCTGATGCATATATCGCAAAAGTTGGTGCAAGGATTAAATCTTTAAGCAATCCAAATGTAAAAATGTCTAAATCTGAAAGTGAAAGTGACAAAGGTGTTATTTACTTGCTTGAAGATCCACAAAGCGCTTATAATAAAGTTCTAAAAGCTGTAACTGACTCAGAAAACAAAGTATATATTTCTGAAGACAAACCTGGAATATTAAACTTATTAAACATCCATGCAGCATTAAATAATATTACTTTGCAAGAAAGTGCAAAAATGTTTGAAAATGCAAATTACAAAGAATTTAAATCTGCTGTGGCTTTAGATGTGAAAAATCTATTAATTAAAATTCAAACAAATTATCACGATGCTTTGATGAAAGTTGATTTAGTAGCAGAGCAAGGAGCAATTCAAGCTAAAGCAATAGCAAAATCAATCATAAACAAACTAATGCAAAATATGGGATTTAACGGAGAAAACGATGAAAGCAGATAAACATTTAAACCATACTACATCACATTTACTAGCAGCAGCAATTTTAAAATTATATCCAAATACTAAATTAGGTTTTGGTCCTGCAACTGATGAAGGTTTTTATTATGATTTTGAATTTTTAGAACCTTTTTCAGATACTCAATTAGCTAAAGTTGAAAAAATGATGAAAAAGATCGCAGCAAGAAATTTAATTATGCAGCAGGTATCTATTGATGAATATGATTTTGTAGATAAACCATATAAAAAAGAGTTATATAATGAATTAAAAGCAGCAGGAAAAGATATTACTTTTTATGCATTAAAGGACCCACAAAATAATGAAACTATTTTTGTGGATTTATGTGCTGGTGGACATATTGAAAA
Source organism: Mycoplasma sp. 4013 (assembly GCF_054353875.1). Taxonomy (NCBI): domain Bacteria; kingdom Bacillati; phylum Mycoplasmatota; class Mollicutes; order Mycoplasmatales; family Mycoplasmataceae; genus Mycoplasma; species Mycoplasma sp. 4013. Next base: position 15,596 of record NZ_JBTHHK010000003.1, read on the forward strand.
TACTAAAAATATCAAACATTTTAAACTTTTAAACCTTGCTGGTGCATATTGAAGAGGTAATTCTGATAACATCCAGCTTACTAGAATTTATGGTACATCGTGAGAAAATGCTGAACAACTTAATAATTATTTAGTCCTTTTACAAGATCGTAAAGAAAGAGATCACCGTAAAATTGGTAAAGAATTAAAGTTGTTTATGTTTAATAAACTTGGTGGACAAGGATTGCCATTTTGATTGGAAGATGGAATGTATATTCATAATGAAATAAGAAATTTAGTATTACAAAATGATCGAAAATATGGATTTACCGAAGTTTTAACACCACATTTTGGAGAAAAACAACTTTACCAAATTTCTGGTCATTTAGAACACTACAAAGATGATATGTTTAAACCTATTAATATGGATGAAAATGAGCAACTTATTGCTCGTCCGATGACTTGTCCACATCATATCATATGCTATAGCAGCGAAAAACGCTCATATCGCGATTTACCAATTCGTTATAGCGAACAATCACAACTTTATCGTTATGAAAAATCAGGTGCTTTAACAGGATTAGAAAGAGTTCGTGGAATGCTACTTACTGAAGGACATCTTTTTGTAAGAAAAGATCAAATAGCATCAGAATTTAAGGCAATGTATTCTTTGATTAAAGAAACATTACAAGCATTTAAAATCCAAATTAGTTATGTTTCTTTATCACTTCGTGATAAAACAGATACTCAAAAATATTATAATGATGATCAGATGTGAGATGAAGCAGAAGCACAATTACGCGATGTGCTTAATGATTTAGGTGTAAATTATGTCGAAAAAGTTGGTGAGGCTGCTTTTTATGGACCAAAAATGGATATTCAAATTTTTACAGCACTAGGACACGAAATAACAGTTTCTACCTTGCAGCTAGACTTCTTGCTACCACAACGTTTTGATATCACATTTACTAATTCAAACAATCAAGAAGAAAGACCTGTTTTAATTCACCGTGGTTTAATCGGAACCTATGAAAGATTTGTTGCTATTTTAATCGAGCAAACAAAAGGAGTTTTACCTTTTTGACTGGCACCTAAGCAAGTTACTGTAATCCCTGCAACAAACCATAATGATGACATTGAATATGCAAAAGATATAAATAATAAACTTTTTGCTAACTTCATCAGATCAAAAGTAGATTTAAGAGATGAAAGATTAGCTAAAAAAGTACGCGAAGCACAAATGTCTAAATCGAAATTCCAAGTAATAGTAGGTGAAAAAGAAAGAATCACCAACCAAATTTCTTATCGCGCTTATGCAAGCGAACAAACTATTACAATAGGTTTAAAAGAATTTATGCAAATGCTTTTTAAACTAAAGGAAAACCGTGAATAAAAAGACTCGTAATTGATGAGTATTAGGTTTTAACATTTATTTTGTTGCAATAATTATTTTTATAGTTATTTTTAGTGGTAAAGTGGTTCCTTGAAGGATAATAACTAATTTTGTCGTTCCAGGATGAGCATTAATTGTGCTTTCTACATTGGTAACTATTTTTACCTTAATTCCTGTATTTTTACTTATTTTTTATAAAAAATATAAAGCATATCATTTTCAGTATTTAGTTATGGTTTTAGGTCTTTCTCTAACAATAGCATGAGTTCCAAGTGCTTATAATGAAAATAAGGATTTACAGTGATCGTTATACCAATATGATACTATTCCTGTATTCTTTATTTATGTTTTATTTTACTTTTTTGCTTCTTATTATATAAATCCTAAAAACATTGAAAAACTTCGTAATAAATACTTGAATAAACAAAAGAAAACATCGTAATATTACGATGTTTTTAATCTGGGATATCACACCCATTAAATGGTCCAAAATCAAAATAAATCTTCTTTAATGCTTGTTTTTTATCAGTATCCTTTAATATATCAAATTCTTCTACTAGCACTAACAAATCTTTTGTTGAACCATCAACATAAGCAAGTCTAAAAATCTGTTTTGCTTGCTCTAGAATATTTTCTGCTTGTGAATTTGCTTGATACTCAAAGGTAGCATCGAGTTCAAACAACTCTTTTATCTTTACGAATGCTTGTTCTCTTGTGAGATTTTTACCAATATAATTAAAGTCTTTCAAATAATAAAACATATAAAAAATGAAACGATATAACGGTTTTGAAAAACCTGCATTTGAACGGTAATTATTTCAAGTTACTTCGTGATAAACTGGATTATTTTTATCAACTTCGATAGCAAACACTTTTAAAAAAGCATTGTATACTGAAACAACATCCACAGAGCGGATTCGGATGACATCAATGTCATCTAAAATATCTTGATATGTATACATTATTCTCCTTTTTGCAGCTCAAACATCATATCTCGCAACTGAATAGCACGCTCATAATCTTGTTGCTTTGCTGCTGCTTCCATTTGTTTTCTTAATTCTTTAATCACATCATCTTTTTTAGCAAATTGATTTTCTTTGGTTTGTTTTTTCTTTCTTAAAATTAAATCTATTGCTCCTTGCATCCCGTCAGCATAAATAGAAGGTGGTATTGCTTTTGTGATTGTTTTAGGAGTTATATTATGAATTTTATTATATTCAAGTTGTTTTTGTCTTTTTAATTTGTTGTCATCCAAAGTAATTTGGATTGCTTCGGTAATATTATCCGTATATAAAACAGCCTGTCCATTTGCATTCCGTGATGCGCGTCCGATAATTTGGATTAATGATGAGGCAGTTCGCATAAAACCTTGTGAACCAGCATCTAAAATTAAAACTTTTGATACTTCTGGAATATCAATTCCTTCACGTAGTAAGTTAATTCCGATTAAAACCTCGATTTGTCCGATACGTAATTTACGAATCAGTTCGTTTCGTTCAAAGGTATTGAATTCCGAATGGATATATGCCGCTTTTATACCAAGTGAAATAAGATATTCCGTAATCTTTTCTGAACTTTCTTTAGTAATAGTAATTACAACAGTTTTACCACCACTTTGTCGTTGCTGAATAATAGTATCATGAATGTCCTGAATTTGGTTTACGGTGGATTTAATCACCACCTCTGGGTCAGTTAAACCTGTTGGTCTAATAAACATCTTAGTTACATTATTTTGTGCCTTATTTAGCTCGTATTCAGCAGGAGTTGCTGAAATATAGATTTTAAAAAAATCAAAATTATTTTCAGTTTCTTCAAACTTCAAAGGGCGATTTTCTAATGCAGATGGAAGTCTAAAACCATAATCTACCAAGGTTTGCTTTCGCGAATGATCCCCTTTATACATTGCATTAAGTTGTGGAATAGACATATGCGATTCATCGATGAAAACCAACGATTCAGGGGGAAAATAATCTAAAAGTGTGTATGGTCGCTCACCAAAAGTTCTACCATCTAAATACATTGAATAATTTTCTATCCCTTTGCACATCTTAAATTCAGATAACTCATCTAAATCATTGCTAATTCTTTGATTCAGTCTTTGCGCTTCCAGCAGTTTATTTTCTTTATAAAAGTCAGCAAGCCGTTGATGTAATTCAGAACGGATTTTAGGGATAATTTGATCATATATGCTATCATCGGTTGCATAAGCATCTCCGGGAACTAGCACAAAGATTTTCTTTTTTTCAATTACATGTTTATTTAAAGCATGAATAATAGCTATTTCTTCAATAATGTCATCAAAAAAACTAACTCGCACAGCAACTTCTTCATTATCTGATGGTCTGATGATAACTTCATCACCTTTAACAGAAAATTCACCAGGCTTTGCTTCAACATCGTTTCGGTTGTATAAAATTTTAATAAGTTTATAATTAAAATCTTTTTTGCTTATTTGCAATCCTACATAGAAACGATAAAAAGATTCACGGTATACATCTGGATTTAATGCACCATAAATTGCACTAACTGATGCTACTACAATCACATCTTTGCGAGTAATCAATGAGTTTATTGCACTCAATCGCATTACTTCAATTTGCTCATTTGTACGCGAATCTTTTTCTATATAAGTATCTGTATTAGGTTTGTAAGCTTCAGGTCTAAAGTAATCAAAATATGATATATAGTATTCAACAGCATTATCAGGAAAGAAGTTTTTTAATTCAGAATAAAGTTGACTAGCTAAGGTTTTATTGTGCGATAAAACTAAAACAGGTTTATCAAACTCTTTAATCACATTTGCTATTGTAAAGGTTTTTCCAGAACCAGTGACACCGTGAAGCACTTGATGTTTATGGTGCTTGTTTATGCCGTTCACAAGAAATGATATAGCCTGTGGTTGATCACCAGATGGTTGATACTGCGCATTTAATTTGAAGATACTCATATGATTTTATTATATCACATTTGCTAAAAACTATAATTAGCATATAAAAAATGCATAAAAATGCACTTTTTTGCTATTCTTGCTCACTTGTATATCTTTCAACTTCATAAGCACAATCATCAATCACTGATTCAACTTGATCAAAACTATCAATAATGCAACCAGCGGCGCGTTCATGACCACCACCGCCTCATTTTAAGGCTACATTACGAACTATTGGACCATTTGAACGAAATTCAACACGCACCCTACCATCTTCTTCTTCTAAAAATTGCACTCAAATCGGAAACCCTTTGATATTAGCAATCGAATTTACACGCAATGAACCTTGAGAAGTTTTTCCATATTTTTTTGTGGTAAGCAAGTCATTTTGAATGTATGCTACCCCTTCGCGAGTTTTTAAAGTAGACATCAATCAGGCATTAAATTTTAAGTCTTCCAAGGTTGTTTGAGATAAATTCTTATGAATAAAATCTGCATCTAATCCTGCTTGATATAAATGTGCAACTAAATTAAAAGTCCTTGCACAAGTGTTATTATATAAAAAGCGTCCTGAATCGGTATAAATCCCTAAATATAAATAATTAGCAGCCTTTGGTGTTATTTTTCAATTGCTTTCAACTGCTAATTCAGTTACCATTTCATCAGCGGCTACATATGTTGAATCAACCCATCTAATAGCATTTTCCGCTAAATCATCTTCATTAGGATGGTGATCTATCCTAATAACTTGAGCAAACAAGTTTTTATCTAAAACATCACTAAATTCAATTCTCTCTTTGAAATTAGCATCCACAACAATCCCAAGTGATTTTGCCAAGATTTCATCATTAGGGATCAAATCGTGTTCAAAATTCATAAACTTAAAAGCATCTTGATGGTCACCAATTGCATAAACCATCTTATGTGGGAAGTTATCTTGAATTAACTCTTTTAGTGCAAATTGTGAACCTAGACAATCTCCATCGGGACGAATATGATGGAAAATAACTATATTGTCATATTTTTCAATTGCATTTTTTATATCTGTTAAATTACCTACTCGCATTTTTCCTCTCAATCACTTATGCTTTGATTCAAGTCCTTTAAAACATCATTAACTTGGCTTCAGTTTTCTAATGTAATTCCTGCTGCATTATCGTGTCCACCACCATTATATTTGTTTGCAACAACATTTACTAACGGTCCACTTGAACGTAATCTACCACGTATTCTACCATCTTCAAGTTGGATAAATAAAGCTCAACATAAATTATTTTCAATATTTGCTAACTCATTGACATATAATGCTGCCTGTAAGGAATTGATTTCAAATTCATTTAAAAAATCTTGTTTGATTTCATAATATAAAACTCTGTTTGATTGTTTGAATTCTGAAAGAATTTTACCAATTATTTTTATATCTTTTAAACTTCTCCTACTTAGTTGTCTCAAAATGTTTTGTGGATGGAACCCATTTTGCATTAAAAATGCTACAAGTTGATATGTTCGCTGCGATGTGTCAGGAAATAAAAAGCGTCCTGAATCTGTATTAATACCTAAATAAATATGTTCTGATGCACGCTTTGATACTTTTCAACCTGCATCATAAGCTAATTGAGCAATCATCTCAGCAGCCGCTACATAATGCTCATCAATTCAATTATATTCATAATCAATATCTGCTTCATTTGGATGATGATCAATTCTTAATCTTGCAGTAGTTAATTTTTGATATAAAAGTTCAGCACACTGAATCCGATCTCCACTTGATGCATCAACAACTATTGCTAATGAATTGTTAAAATCGATGTCTTCAATTTTATCAAAATCATAGTTCATAAAATCAAAAACGCCTACATTATCACCTACCGTATAAACTTTTTTATTTGGAAAGTTTGTTTTAATAAGTTCTTTTAAACCAAATTGAGAACCTAAACAGTCACCATCAGGACGAATATGGTGAAAAATAATTATATTTTCATATTTATTAATTGCATCAATTGCTACTTTTGAATTACCTATCTTCATATAACTCCTTACTGTGCTTTTTTATGTAATTATTTATTTTCTGCATCATCTGTTTTTTAAATTCATTAGTATTATATCCATCATTAAATATATTTAATAATTTCTTATAAATTTGTTCATTCGATAGATTATTTAAGTTGTTTTTAAATTTATTTAATTCGGTGTTATTAAAAACATCTGAATTTTGCATATTTAAAATCAAGTTATTAATTTTATCATTTATATCCTGTTTTGAAAGCATTAAATCACTCATAGTTATATAATACACATCTGAAAATGTAGTTAAAAAGTTAAAATAATTTTTTATTTTTAGAAAATCTGATTCATCCAAAATCGGTTCAAATGATAATGTTTTAAAAAACGATGTATCAATTGCCTGGAATATTTGTCTCATATCATCAAAAAATGGTCCAAAATATGCTATAAGTTCTTTTTGAACTTTTAACAGTTTTTCTCAATTTGACTGTATATTAGTCAAATTAGATTTTTCTTTAACATTTTGACTAATCAATTGCTGATATTTTTGCAATCTTTTATCAAGGTGATTATTAGAATTTACATCCTTTGCTAAATTATAAAATAAATTCTTTTTTCCTTGGTCTGCAAGTGCGATAAAACCTTGGAATTGATTATAAAAAATATATATATCAGAATTAATATCTCTTGGAAAATATTGTGAATTTATATATATAAAATGATTATACAATAATCCTTGTGATAATAAATTAAAATCCCCAAGATATAAAAAATCATTGGTTGTGTCTTTTAAAGAACGAAAACGATTCTCGTTTTCTCCGTGTATAAACTTATATTTTTCTAAAAAAGTTAATGAAGCAATACCTTGGTTTGAATCATTTATTTTCTCTAGTGGGATTATAGATAATTCGTTCTTTAAAAGATTAAATAATTTATGTTTTGCCTGTATCGATGCTGCAAATTTTGTTAAATCTTTTGCTGCAACTTCTCCGCTTCCTTGTCTTAATTGCTCAAATGTTTGCTTAAAAGAATTATCAAAATAGGCAACTAAGGCAAGTAAATATTTATATCTCGGATTATTTTCTTTTCTTGTATTAAGATAAAAATTATGAAAATCCTTTAGTTCAGATTCCGTGCTAATCGAACTACATGAAACAGCAGTCAAAAAAATTGATGGGAGTGAAAATCATAAAAGCAGTTTAAATTTCTTTTTAAACATATATATTAATTCTATCATTTTTTGGTTTTTTTTAATTAAGAATTTTTCTAAATTAACAAACTAGAATATGAATACTTCTAGTACTTATATCTTATTAACTGTGAAATTTATATAACTTCTGGTAAATTTTCCTTTTTGTTATTTCATTATTAATTATACTTTGATAAGCTTTGATATATATTTATATATGTCATTCCAACATAATACATAACAAGTTATTATCTAAAGTGACTATTTTCGCTTATTTTTTTAATAACAAAAGAAAGAAAAAAATATATAATTGTAAAACTATATGATTATAAAAATTAGGGGGATTTATGGATAAAAAAGATAAATTTGTGCAATTTAGGCAAGAAGAAATTGCATACGCAATAGCAAAAGCAAAACAGAAACAACAAAAACAAATCTATAAAGAACAACAAAAACAACTCCCTTGAATTAAACGTGATTTAACAAAAAACTTATTTATCTCATTTTTAGTTTTAATTTTGATTATTGGTTTATTATTAATAGCATTCTTTATCGGTAAAACCTTATAGGAAGTTATCTTGGATGATGTAATTTTAGTATTATTAATAATTATTTTAATTTTATTAACTGTAATTATAATAATAATTTTATGACCTACCATACACACATTTTTTAGTTTAAAATTAAAAAAGAATAAATATGATAAACTCGGTAAAAGTAGTCAAATCCGTTTAATCAATCAGTTGCGAGAAACAGTTGAATATTTATCAAAACATAAAATAGGTGCATTAATTACCATTGAGAACACAGAAAATATTGATAATTTGAGAACTGATGGTGTTGTTTTAGATGCAAATATTTCTAGTTCTCTGCTTATTTCAATTTTTAACAAAGAATCTCCTTTACATGATGGGGCAGTAGTAATACGTGAAAATCGGATATTTTATGCTGCTACATTTTATAAAATTACAAGTAAATCAGTAAGTGCAGATTACGGTTCGCGTCATCGTGCTGCAATTGGTATTTCTGAACAATCTGATGCAGTTACAATTGTTGTTTCTGAAGAAAATGGTTCGATAAGGATTTTGAAACGTAGTAGCATTGAAGTAATCAAAATGAATGAATTTCAAGAACAATTGATTAAGTATCTTAAGGAGTAATTATGGAAAACAACACAGTTGAAATTACCCTTGCTACTCTTATTGGTAAACTTCGAATTTTAACAAAAGAGAAAAGTGTTAAGAAAATTCGTGATCTTGAAGAAGATACACCACATGCTGACTTTGCCAAAGCGGTTGAATCACTTCCTGATGAACATCAAATTTATATTTTGCGTATTTTAAAAACTGAAGAAGCTGCTGAGGTTTTTTCATACTTAGATGATGATGTAAAAATTAAACTTGTTAATTTATTTACTGATGACTTAGGACAAAAAGTTTTACAAGAAATCGAAACTGATGAATTAGCAGATATTTTAGAAGAATTACCAGCAAATTTAACTCGCAAAATTCTTTCACAGACACCTAAGGAAAAAAGAGAAAAAATTAATCAAATTCTTTCTTTCAATGATGATCAAGTCGGAAGTTACATGAGCGTGGATATTTCAATCCTTAAATCCAATTGAACTTGTAAAAAAGCGATTGCTAAAATTAAAAGAGATTATAATCAAAATATTTTAATGGGTTATAATTTTTACATAACTGATCCACATGGTTTTTTATTAGGTGATGTAACATTAGAAGAACTTGTTTTTTCCGATGAAGATGTCTTGCTTGAAGATATATATAATGCTGTTGCAAGTGTTAAACCTACTGATGATAAAGAATTTGCAGCACAGGTTTTTTCAAACCATGATAAAGCAACTTTACCAGTTGTAACGAGTGATAACCGACTTATCGGGATGATCACTTCCGATGATGTTATCGATATTATTCAAGATGAAGCAACTGAGGATATTTATAAAATGGCTGGTATTAATGCTGATGCAGCAGAAGAAAGTTATTTAAAAACATCAATTTTGAAAATTATCAAATCCCGTGTTTTATGACTTATTATCCTTATGCTATCTGCAACTGCATCACAATTTATTATTCAAGAATTTACAAATCTTTCTGAAAATGTCATAAAAGGACTTGGTATTACAGTATCAACAGCGATTATAGTTTCACTTATTCCTATTATCTCAGGTGCCGCCGGAAATGCCGGTTCACAATCGTCAACAACAATTACCAGAGCTGCTGCATTAGGTGACTTTACTAAAAAAGAATATCGAAAGGTAATTTTCAAAGAACTTAATGTAGGTTTGATAATTGGTGCAATAATGTTTACGGTAAATGTTATGCGTCTATATGTTTATTATGGTATTTACAGTGCTTCACCAAAATTTAAAGATGAAATTGGTGACTGAGCAACATTATCATTTATCATTATTGCTAGTTCTTTATCTTTATGATTTGTAGTAATTTTTGCTAAGTTTTTAGGAACTACTATTCCACTTTTAGCAATACGTTTCAAAAAAGATCCTGCTGTTATGTCAGCACCTATTTTAACCACTCTTTCTGATGCTTTATCAACCTTGGTTTTCTTTGGACTGAATTTATTTGTTTTATGATTTGCCTGAAAAGTTGGTATCATATCATCAAAATCACACAACGAACATCATAGCAAAGAATTATTAGACATCGGCATCCCGATAATTCAAAATATGAATATTTATACACCTATTAACTTACCAAATCTAGGAGTTTAATTATGGATAATACAGTAGATATTGAAAAATTAAAGTTATTAGCAGAACGCTATAACGAAATTAATGATGAATTAAAAGAAATAAAAAAGGAGATGAATCAACTTGTATCTGGTACTCAAGTTGCTATTCACGAAAGACTTTCTGATGGTGGATTCGTAATATATGAAAAACCTGAAAACAAAGAAGTGATTAGTAAAAACTTAATAAATGCAATGCTTATCGATATAATTATGCGCTTAAGTAAAGGTGAGCTAGAGAAAGCTCCAAACATTGAAGAATTGAAAACTCAAATCGCTTTAGGTTGTCGACTTGAAAAAACATTTAAATGAAGATTACAAATTAAAAGAAAATAAGGAGATATATGAATATTATTAGGTTTGAAGAAACCCCGACTGCAAACCAAGGCTCAGTTACAACTAATACCACTGCTTCTCCGTTTGGTGGTACTGGGATTATTATTTGAGTTATTTTTGGTGTAGTTATTCTTGCACTAATAGGTTATTTTGTTTATCAATCAATTAAAACTAAGGTTGAAAACAAAAGAACAAAGGCTGCTGCTGCTGAATATGAACGAAATTCGAAGTTATATTGGTATGAGACTACTGTTAAGTTAAATAAATTGATTGATTTAAATCACCAAACACATGAAAATTTTGTTGTAAGTATTGGTGAATACAAAATGTCACATATCAATATGGCTACAAAAAGCCTTCTTAATGATATCTTAGATGAATATGAATTTAAAAATTTTATTATTCAAAATCCTAAATTTCAAAAAGAAGTGCAAGAAATACAGATGCTAAGAGATTTAAATTCTAATCTTTGAGAAAAGAAATTTAGTATTCTGCTTGCTGACTTTAAAAAATATGTACCAGAAGCACAAAAAATAGCAACGGAAGCTGCACGAACAAATGTAGATGATTTAAAAACACCTGAACAAATCGAATCTGCTTTTGAAGAAAAATATAAAGAAAGATTGTTAGAAAAACGTAATGCAATGAATTAAATCATTAAATGTTCCTAATAAACTTACTTTAATAAGAATTATTTTAGTTATACCAATTATTATCCTTATTAGTATTAATGCAACGATTTTCTTTGCAAATAAAGATATTTTAAATCAAACTAATTCGCTTTTAGCTATTATATATTTAATTTTTAACATCCTTATTTTTATTATCTTTATCACTGCGATGATTACTGATTATTATGATGGTAAAATAGCACGCAAAAACCGTATTATTACTGCTTTTGGTAAGTTATGAGATCCTCTAGCTGATAAAATAATGACAACTTCTGTTTTAATTTATCTTTCTGTTATTTCTTATACGCCAATTTGGTCAACAGTATTATTCATATTACGTGACATAATTGTTGATGGATGTCGTGGGTTATTGATAAAAAATAATCAGGAAATTTCAGCAAACTTTTGAGGTAAACTAAAGACTTTATTAATGAGTTTTGCTATACCTATATTACTTTTATTTGTAATTATTATGCAATTTATACCTAATATTTCATATTATCATAGTTATTTATATTACTGAATTTATATAATAAACATTCCTTTATTTATAGCACAATTATTCTCGTTATTTTCTGGATATATTTATATAAAATTAGCAACAAAATTTTTCTTTTAAGACAAAAAGTTGGTGTTACCAACTTTTTATGTAAATAAATCTAAATCATAATAAATTGCATATAATATTTTGCTTCAATATAACAAACCAATTAGTTCTCCAAATGCTTCTTCATCGTTATTAGCTATTTCTATCTCAACAGATTTAGAATCATCAATATATGAAATAAAATAGTTATTAAAAGAATTAAGACTGGTATTTTTAAAGGCATGTAAGGTAAAATTAGAAAGATTTGATAATAAATCATCAAAATCAATATTCGAAGATAATTGATAATCAAAATATTTACGTTTAAATACAAAATAAAATAAAGTTTTTGGTAAACCGTTTGATAAAATAGATTGACCTATGCTAGAAATATCCCGAGAAAAAACACAACTATCATTAAAAACTTTTTTTCTTACTGTAAGCATATTAAAATGGTAAGCAAACACCTTTGATAAATTTTCTAAAAAATCATCATAACCAACAAAGATATTTAATGAAATATCTTTTTTTGTGTTGTTTGCTTTATAAAAATTAACTAAATGTAAAAACAAACCTAGTGCTTTGTTAAAATATGAATCGTTTGCATAAATGCTTTCAGAAATGTTTTTATACCCGTGAATTAATTTATTTAAATTTACTCCTTGTGTAGCTAATAATACTAAATATAACTCTGAGAAAAAAGAAAATTGGTTATGAACTGATGATGAGACAAACAATATATTAGAATCAGGGATATTATATTTTGCTAAATTAGCAAACCATTCTTTTTTACCAATAAAATAAATAAGTTTTTGCACAAAAAATTCACTTGCATGCTGGTTAAATTTTGATAGAACTAATTCAACCAGCCATTTACTTTTTAATTTATTGATGTTATCAAATACATCTAAAAACATTATTCCTGTATGTTTTATATCACAGTGATGAAAATATGCATAAATCTTAGATTCAATGTTAACTTTTGTATCTTCGTTATTAATAAAAATTAATTTTATCTTTACATCAGAATAAAAATCATATTTACCAAAAATAAATTCAAGTGCTGATTGAAGCATCAATTGTGTCTGTTTTGATGCTATTACTAGCAAATATTTAATATTATTTTTATATAATAAATTACAAAAATTAATAATATTATTAAATCCTTTAACACTATAATTTATTGCTATATCATCAAATCCTAGGTGTTGTGAACCTTTAAAATTTAAACTTTTAAGTTTACTGATAATATTAGTGTTAAAAATGTATAATTCTTTTTGTAGATATTTTGCTTTGTATAAAGTATTTATTTTAACCTTTGACATCTTTATTTACATCCTGGTTGTTTTCTCGTTTTGAAAATTCCTTGATGCGTATGTTCATATAATTAATTAAGTTTTTAAAACCTTTTGAAGTTTCTTTTAATCAATAATTTCCATATGTTCTTAATTCATTAGGATGATTTTTTTTATAACTTCCATATCCATAGTTTTTGTTTATATTAAAATATAAACAGACAAAATTTACGATATCTCCTATTTTGAATATATCGTAAATTTTGCAAGGTTTATAATCGCTAATATCTTCGCGATAAATAAAAAACTTAGTAGAATCCTTGGTTTGCAATGAAACATATTGTGGACCTACTTTAAACACTTTTGCTATAACAATATCACCGACCTTGTATTTCATTATATAATTATATCTTATTATTTTAAAATTACCCGTCTTTTAGATTCGAATTGATAATCACTAGCATATAATGAACCGTCACTAAAATCTAACTTTATTGCATTCTTAATTGGCTCAAAATAAGCATAATATACTTTCAAGCGTTTATTTTGATAAATTATATATGCACCCGGATTGCTTGAAAAACAACGTATGATATTAAATGCTTGTTGTTTACTCATATAACTAGTTAAAAGTGCATCATCTTTACTTAACTTAGGAGACAAAACTACTTTGGATACATCTTGTTTTATAGGATTTATTTTATTCAACTCTATATCTTTTAGTCATTTTACTATATTTTGAGAAGCTAAATTTGAAAGTTTTTCAAACATTGTTTGTGATGTATCTCTTGGTAAGATAGCAATTTTTGATGTAAACAGAATGTCTCCTGCATCAAATTCTTTGGTCATATATATTAGTGAAATTCCTGTTTCTGAATCGTTATTTAACAAACTATATTGAATCGGTGCTGCTCCACGATATTTAGGAAGTAAAGAACCATGAATATTTATAGATGCTATTTTTGGTAAATCAAGAATTTTTGTTGGGATATATTGACCGAAAGCACAAGTTAAAAATATATCAACTTGATATGATGCTAACTGCTCATAGATTTGCGATATTTTCTGGGGTTGATATAAAGGAATATTATATTTTTTTGCAAGTAATTTCACTGGTGTAGGATTTACTTTATATCCACGTGATGCTGGACGATCTGGCTGACTGACAATGGCAACTACATCAAAGTTATTTATCACTTGTTCAAAGGGTTTAACAGCAAATTCAGGTGTTCCTGCTAAGATAATTTTCATTATTTATCCTTTTTATTACCAATTCATAAGGAACGATAGTTTGATAGTTTATTTATAAGCATTAGTATTTTTTTAGCCATCGGTGTTAATCCGTTTCGATCATCTTTATACCCGTCTTTGAAAAACTGTTTATCCAGTAATTCAGGGGTATAATAAGAACCGAAAATAACTATTTTTTTATTCGCTACACATTCTGTTAATAAAGGTTCTAAAAAAGTTTCTAAAAATCAATTTGAAAACTTTTTTAGTCCAAGTTCGTCAAAAATAATTACATCTAAGTACAAAATACTAGTTAAAAAATCATTAATTTCACTTACTATATCTTCGCTATTACGTCTTATGAAAGTTTTTGAATATGAATCTAAATTATTAATATTTAAATAGGCAACTTTTTTATTCATTAAAGCAAATTCGTTAGTCAAAGCTGATAACATTAGATTTCGTGAACTTTCTGCATCACCGTATAAGAAAAACCCACGAAATTTATTTTCATTAATTAATCATGGTGAATTTATTTCCATCATATGTTTAAATCCACTTTCTGATTCTGAGGTAATTTGTAAATGTGACAAACTTTCAGATGTCATCGGTGAAGAAATGTATTTAAATTTTATGTTATTCAATAATTTATAGTCAGTTATATAAGGTGATTTGTGATTAAGTGTCTTGGTAAAATTTATTTGACCATTATACCCACGTTTAATATTTGTAATAAATAAACGATTCGGGTCATTTTGTTCTTGAACATAGTCAATTAAATTGGCATATGAATTAATAATATCATTCTCTGTAAATGCTAATGTTTTAAAAATAGGTGATAATATTGGATTTTGTTTAATTTCATTAATAACTTGTTGTTTTGATGGTAAATTTGTTAAAGAAAGATGTGGGTTTTGAAAATTAGATCTGGGTTTTGAAAAATCAAACATTAACTAGTCTTTCTGGTGAGAAAATCTTGTTTTAATACAGTTTTTTGCTCAAAAATATGGGTGTATCTCTTATCAATTTTTAATTTACCATCTAAATATTTTTCAATATCTTCAAATTTAAACAAGTTTTGTGAACTTATTTCTAAAATCATTGTTCAGATGTGTTTATGTCACTTATCGCTTTTATATTTTAAACGTGCTATATACATAATTAAGTTTAAACATTTGCTTTCTGGAATTCTATCTGTTCATGTTTTTAATGAAATTTCATCAGCTGATGAAATTTCTTCATTACTTAGTTGTTTAAAAAAAGCCTGTGGTGTAAGTTTTAAAATTGCTTCATATGCATTAGAATATTGTACATTTCCTATTTCTAATGGAATAGGAAGGTTATGTTTTTTAGTATAAACCTTAATTTCTTGATCACTTATTAAAGTAGCACCTTGATTCATAATTAATTTTCTTTCAATTTGCTCTGATTCTGTTTGATTTACAGTTGAAAAAACACTAAAAAAATCTGATGTAATATCTTCATAATTAAATTCATATGAAGACACAATTTTTTGCCTTCTGGATTTTATGAACTTATCAAAATTTATCTTCCCTATTTTACTTACAATTAAATTAGTCAAAAAGGTATTTCGCTGGATATTTTCAGGTGTAAGTGGTTTTTGAATTTCAAAAATTGTTAAGGCTTTTTTATTATCTTTATATGTATTAATCAAACCAGCTCCTTCTAAACGGACACGAGCCGATTGAAGTTGTGATTCGTGTATATTTATAAAAATTGCTAATGTTGAAAAATCATATTCAACCACACTATAATCTTGCCCACCTGCTAAATCCAGTAAATACTCGTATAAACATACTCCTTCAGGGCCTAAAAAACTTCCATAAAATTGTCTTAGGTTATGTAAATCATCTGTAGAGATATTAAAATTTTTAGAAATAACAAAATTATTATATTCCAAATGTTGCATTAAACTCATCTGGTACTCCTTTTTAGATAATCAGGTAAGAATAATTTTAAATACTTATTTATATTTTTGCAGAATTTTCATAATTTTTTGCTTAGTATCACGACTTCTCATAGGGATATTCACAACCCTTTTGTTTCTAAAAAATTCGTTTTTAGTTCATTTATAGTTATTTTTTTTATCTAAATACTCAAAAAATGACTTTTCCACAAAGCGCTTATTAACAAATTCCTTGCGCTTTTTCGGACATATAGACATATTTCAAATTTCATCAAAAAGGTCACTAAAATCTGTTATTTGAGTAAATAAAATTGGTATTTCAACAAAATCAAATGTTTCTTGTAGTAATTTTGTTTTTAAATATGGATATAAAAGTCTTTCAAGAGTTTCAAAATTGTTATAATCAAGTGCTAATCAATCTTTTAAAACTTGTTTTGATATTCTACCATCCTTTATTAAAAACTCTCCGATGCTGCATTGTATCAGTTTGATAAAGGCTAAATCATTTTGATATATATTTAATACATATTCATCCATATTTATGGTTTTATAGCCCAAGGAAGCTAATGTGTTAAGAAAATAACTTTTTCCTGAGGCGATTCTACCTACAATTGCTATTTTTTTAGTTTTATTAGTCATGATTTTACCGTATTAAGTTGTAGTTGATCAAGAACATCATTTGCAGCATCTAAATCGATGTTGAGCAGATATTTTTGGATATTCAGATCAAAATCACTTACATCTGTGTTTAATTTTGCCAGTTCATAGCACATTTTTCCATCACTATAACCTGCTAAAAGTTTTTCTTTAATTGATTTGGTAAAGAGATTGCTGTTTACGATATTTTTATAGATATTATCAAAGTCATTGAAAGCCTTAATTAACTTAATTGCTGTTATATCACCAATTCCACATACTCCAGGTAGATTATCCGATGGATCACCTTTTAAACCTTTATATGTAGCTATTTGATTAGGTTTTATATGATAAAATTCAACAAAATTTTGCTCATTAATATGAAGATATTCATTTTTTTTATTCAATATAACTTCAACATCTGAACTAACTAATTGTAATAAATCTTTATCGGCTGAAAAAATAAACTTTTTACCTGGTATTTTTGTGACATAAGTTGCAACAAGGTCGTCTGCTTCATCACCAAATTGCTGAAATCATGGTAATTTTAACACACTTAAAATCTCTTTGATTTTATCAATTTGCAAATATAGCTCATTCGGAGATGAAGCACGACCTGATTTATACTTACTATATTGCAAGTGTCTTTTCGTTTTTCCTGGTGCATCAAAAGCGATGAAAAGGTATTTTGGTTTTATGTGTTTAATTAACTTAATCATTTGCATTAAAAATAGTTGTAATGCATTAGTTGGAAAACCTTCATCGTTTCTTAAAATATTAGTTAAATTGCCTCGATATGATGCATAAAAAGATTGAAAAATTAAATAATTTCCATCTATTACTAATGAAATTTCTTGCTTAGTCATTGATTAGTTCCTTGTATTCGATAAGATTATAAAATCCGTTGTGCTTTTTTACAAATGCTCGAATTCGTGTTTTTGGTTTTCGATTTAATAAATTTTTTATATTTTGACTTCAACCTTGCAGTTCTACAACCGCTGAAATATCTTTAACTTTTACCTTTGTGTGTCTAGGATTGTTTCCGTTTTTAACTGATAAAATCTCAACATCGATTCATAAACCTACTTCATTAACATTAATCAGACACGGAATATGATCATCTTTTAATTTTTTTAAATATTCTTTATTATCCGTTGTATATTTGGCCCCTAAATATTTAATTTCATATGCTTCTTGCTCGGTTAAATCTTCGGTAACTGGTGGAAATATCATTTGTGAGAGCTGTGCATTTGATATATATGTTAATAAAAAATTAAAATCATCTAAATTTTCCGAACTTCTTTTTACTTGCATCTGATAGGCGGCAAAAAGTTCATTAATAGTTGGAATCATAGTAAGTAAATATTTAACTCCACCAAAGCTTCTGAAAACTCCTGCTTTAATTAAAATATCTATAACTGCTTCACCAATACCTACCCTTTTTAATCTTAAAATAGCAGTTATAAAATCAGGATAATATCCGTAATTACTGCGTTCACTGATAATCTTAGTTACAGCAACCGAACCAATACCTTTGATAATCTTCAAGGAAAGATAAATACGATCCTTTCAAAACACTGCTGAGGCACTAGAGATATTAATATCAGGAGCTACAACTAAAATACCTTGCATATAAGCCTCTTCTGAATATCTTTTGATATTTGATGAATCCATCCCTGCATCTGATAATAATGCTTGATAAAAAATTTGTGGATAGCGTGTTTTATAATAGGATAATTTATATGCTATCAATGCATATGCGACAGCATGAGCTTTGTTAAATCCGTAATTTGCAAAACTTTCTATTTTACTATAAATTTCTTCAAGCTTTTCTTCTGGAATATTATTTTTTAGTCCACCTTCAAAGAATAAACCTTTTAATTTATGTAACTCTTGCTCATCTTTTTTAGAAATTGCACGACGTAAAAGGTCTGCTTGTGAAAAAGTCATCCCTGTCAATTTTTGAGCTATTTGCATAATTTGTTCTTGATATACTATAATCCCATATGTTTGCTTCACAATAGCATCATAAATCGGATGTACTTTTTCGATTAAGTGAATATTCTGTTTATTTTTAGCGTATATGGGTATATATTTTGCAGGTCCTGGTCTAAATAGTGAAATAATTGCATAAATATCATCAAAACTATCAACATGCACTTGTTTTATAGTTTGTCTCATTTTAGGAGATTCAAGTTGAAAAATTCCATCAGTATATTGTTTGTTTAATAAATCAAATGTTATTTTATCATTAAAAAGTGAATAAGATTGATTCATTATATTATCAAAATGGTTTTCTTCAGGTAGTTGGTTTTCAATTTCTTGTATAAAAGTAAGGTTTTTTAGTCCTAAAAAGTCTATCTTAATTAAACCGAAACGTTCTAAATAATTCATTGTCATTTCTATTTGTTGAAAACTATTATCATTATAATGAGTTGCTACTAATTGATTAATTGGTTGATTTGCAACCACTACACCAGCAGCATGTAAACCAACCTGTCGTGGTAGTCCTTCAATTTTTGATGCTAGTTGATGTAATAAAGGAAATTTAGAAATATGTAATCTATATTTTGAATTATTTTCGTAAGCATCTAAAAGGTTTTTATCATTTAAACTTAGTGTTGATGCAATGTTATCTATTTCAGTTTTGCTGATATTGATTAAATTTTTTGAAATTAAATAACGAGCAACATCGCGAATTGAATTTTTACTAGCCAATGTCTGAAAAGTCGATATTAATGCAAAATTTTCGCTTCCATATTTTTGTTTTAAATAACTTAATACTTCGTCGCGACGGTTATCTTGAATATCAATATCAATATCAGGTAATGACACACGATCGACATTCAAAAATCTTTCAAAAAGTAAGTCAAATTCAAGTGGATTAATCGATGTAATTTCTAATAAATATGCTACCAAGGAACCTGATGAACTACCCCGACCTGGTCCGATATTTATCTTATGCTCGCGGGCATAAGAGAGTGCATCATGAATAATTAAAAAATAATCAATAAATCCAAGCGAATCAATCACTTTTACTTCATGTTTAATTCTTTGAATAACTTGTTCTTTATCATAATGTTTAATTAGTTGCTGGTAGCGTTTACCTAATACCTTTGACTGAAATATTTCTTTGGAATTTTCGGAAAACTTTGCTAATTTGATTTTTGAATCAGGTTTACTAATTGATATTGATTCAACTATTTTTAGCATATTTAGATAAACTATCTCATCAATATCTTCAAATTCATTATCATCAAAATAATCATTATATACTCTTATTGTTTCGTTTTTGCCTGCTATAAAAGTTAAGATAGGTAATAGTTCATTGTCATCAAAATGTAGAATCCTTTTGGTTGGAGCATAAACACTTTGATGATGTAATACTTTTTTTGAATTAAGATAGAAATTATCTAAATAATAATCTAAATTAATTTCTTTTGCTATATGTCCATATTCATCATGATCAATTAAGTAAATATCATTATTATCAAGGTAATAATAATCAGGGATTTGACTTTGTGAAATATTTGTAACGATTTTATATAAGTAATTTAATCCATTATTATTTTTTGCTATAGCAATAACTCTAAAACCTTGGATAAGTTCTAATTCAACTCCTATGATAGGTTTAAAATCATATTCATCCATAAATTCTCAATAATACTGCAAAGCATAAAAATTTTGAAAGTCAGTTAAGGTGATATATTCTTGATTCATTAGTTTGCTTAAATGCAGCAAATCAGCAACCCTAATTGTAGAATTTAAAAATGAATATTCAGTATTTGTATGTAGATAGATTTTTTTTCTCATATTTAAATTCTATTATATTTATTTTTTAAATAAATATAATAATATTATTAACATACTTATTCACAAGTTATATATATAAAAAATACCTTTTCCCACCTTTACAAAGGAGAAAAAGGTAGATTACAATTAGTTATTCAGATGTATAAAAATATTCTACTTCTGCTTTTTGCATTATATATGTATCAATATTTTTAATAACATCTTCATATATTATAAGAATGTTGCGATTCTTTGCTAATGTAACTAATGAAAACACTTCTAAGAAGATGTTATTGTTTAAATGAATTTTTTTTGATATATCCTTTCCTATTACAATAGCTTTTAATTTAACATCGTTTATTATATTAAATAAATTTTTGTCAATTGTATTAACATATAATGTTGTTGCAATACGCTTTTTTAAATTTTCCGATATTTTCTGTTTAAGTTTTGGAACATCAAATATATTTTTTTCGCTATATACTAGTGGGATTGGTGATTCTTGTGTTATAAAAAAATTATCTTGCAAAAAAACTTCCTGAGAAATTTTAAATAACTTATTTTTTGATTTTTTTGTCAATTTTTGCGATAAAAAATCATTTCATTTTGGTTGGAAAATAAAGTTTAAGTAAGGGTTATTTTTAAATAATATAAAATTTTTATTGTTTTCAAAATTATTTTTGCATTTTAATTCTGCTACTGATAATCTTGTGACATCATTGGAATTATATTTTAATATTTTGTGTTTGCTAATATTAAAATTTTCATCTAAATTATTATTAATAAATAAATATTGCGATAAATCTGTTTTAAATTTCAAAAACTCTTTATCTTTTTCAATTAGTTTTTTATTAAGAAATTCATTGTATGAATCTGGTTTTGCAATAATGTTATATAATGAAAATTTTAAAATTTCTTCTACTGCTGATATTTGATTTAGCGAATCAATTTTACGTTCAAATACCGTTGCTGCAAGTAATATTTGTGTATATAATGATAATTCATTGATGTTTTTTACTTTATTAATATAATGCTCTATTTTAGTTAAAAAATTCTTTTTTATAAGAAAATAAATCATTCCATCTTTATTAAAAAAGTATGATTTCTTTATATTAAAATTAAATAAATAACCAATATTACTTAAATCTGTATCATTTATATGATTTGAAATTAAGGTATGTGGTTTTAAAGCAAAACCCAAAACTATATATGAACCGAGTCTTATATTTGTTTTTTCTTCATATGAATTATTTATGATATTTAATGGTTTGTTTTCTCTAAAATTTGTTCATTTAATCTGACAAAAAAATTCACCTTTTTGGTTGTTTGTAACTTGCATATGATAAGGTTTTTTGTGAGTAAAATTTCTATCAAATCTAAAAATAAGTTTGTCAATAAAACTAAAGTCATTACGAATTTTATTATTTATAAAAACCTGTAAATCTTGCAACGAAAAATTATTATTTTGATTTTCTAAGATAACTTCTATCTCGCTTATACTCTCTGAATCAAAATATTCTAAAAATTTTTTTAATGGTATATACTTATACATTTTAAAATCACTTTTTTTAGAATCAAAAATTGTTGATAGAAAATAAAACCTTGGATTTAATCGTATTACTCGCTTATTGTTATAATCAATTTTAAACAAAATAACACCAGATGCACTTCGGCGATATAGATAAAAAATAGCCAAAGCAAAAACAACTATGATAATTAAAATTAAAATTGCACAAATAATAGCTAAAATAATTCAAAGCAGCATCTTATCTCTCTTTTAAAATCCGAATAGAATGATGGGTTTTATTTAACGTTCGCGTTTCTCCATCTTTAAATTTTATCACAGCGTCATTGTTATCACCTAAATCAACTACTTCACCTTCACCGAACATTGTATGCGAAATTTTATCCCCTATAATCATTTTTGAATTAATTGATTTGATTTCATCTTCGTTTGTAATGCTTAAATCTAATCCGTAGTTTGAGCCGGCAATCAACGAATCTTGCACATTAATTCCTATTTCATTTACAAACTGAGATGGTTCCTTATCTAAATTTGTTCCGATTATTTTGCCTCGTGATGAACTTATAAATAATTTCTTTTTTGCCCTTGTTACAGCAACATATGCTAATCTGCGTTCTTCTTCAAGCATCTCTTCATCAAGGATTTTGTTATCTTTATCATACAATCTTTGAGTCGGAAAAACTCCTTTAGTAAGCCCGACTAAAAAGATGTTATCATATTCTAATCCTTTAGCTGAATGGATAGTCATCAAAGTAACAAAATTGGTATTACCATCTGAATCATCATTTACAGATAAGAAATTAATATAATTTAAATAATCTTCAATTGTTTTATCTGGATTTTTCTTTTCCCAAATCGCAATTGAGTTAATTAATTCATTAACATTTTCTTCGGCAGTTCCGCGTAGATTTTTGTTTTTTTCAATAAATTTAAAATATTGTATTTCTTTTAAGAAAAACTCAATGACTTGTGCTATTTTTGCTTTTGGTTTAATCAAGGCTTTATGATATCTGGCAATTAAACCGATAAAACCTTTAATTTTTTCCGAAACATAACGATGTTCCTTAATAAATCTACTTCAGTTTTTCATCAATGCTGTTAAGGTACTGTTTTCATTAGTTGAATCAACAAAATGTTTAATGATTTGAAGATTTTTTTCACCTAAACCACGATTTGGAACATTAATAATCCGCTGCATTGATAACTCATGACCGTTAAAGATTACTCTTAAAAATGCAACTGTGTCTTTGACCTCACTACGTTGATAAAACTTAGTCCCATTCATAATCCGATGTGGAATTCCTTCTTCAATAAGGATTTGTTCAAAAGCACGTGAATAAAAGTTAGAACGATACAAAATAGCAATCGATTTAAGTTGATTTTTCTCTTTTTTAAGTAAGTTTATCTCATTTACAACTCATCGAGCTTCTGCTTCTTCGTTGAAACTATGCATATATTTAATATTTACTCCCGATTCATTATCAGTAACTAAATCTTTATTAAAACGAATTTTATTATGCTTAATTAACTTATTAGCAGCATCTAAAATCTTCTTTGTAGAACGATAATTAACATCCAAAACAACTGTTTTAGCATTTGGAAAATCTTTGTTAAAATTTAAAATTAAATTAACATCTGCTCCTCGTCAATTATATATAGTTTGATCTGGATCACCTACAATTGTTATATGTGTATGTGGTGTAATAATGCTCTTAATAATTTGATATTGCAGCACCGAT
Source organism: Mycoplasma sp. 4013 (assembly GCF_054353875.1). Classification (NCBI taxonomy): domain Bacteria; kingdom Bacillati; phylum Mycoplasmatota; class Mollicutes; order Mycoplasmatales; family Mycoplasmataceae; genus Mycoplasma; species Mycoplasma sp. 4013. The sequence goes on from NZ_JBTHHK010000003.1 coordinate 39,593, forward strand.
GTATCCTGAAACTCATCAATTAAAATATAATCATATTTATTCTTATATTTTATTAAAACATCGGGACGTAATGTAAATAAATTATTAGTTTGTAAAATTAAATCATCAAAATCTAATGCTCCATTTTGCGCTAAATAATTAGTATATTGTACATAAATTTTGTTTAAAATACTTTTTTCACCTTCTTCTTTATATAAATCAGAAATGTTTTTATTAAAGTTTTTTATGTGAGAAATATGTTGCAATGCACTTTTATAACTTACTTCATTTGTTGTAATATCAAATTCTTTGTATATTTTTGCTAGAACTTGTTCTTTATCAGCTTCATCGATAATAATAAAATTATTTTTGTATCCTAATAAATGAATTTCTTTTTTCAAAATACCAGCACAAAAGGAGTGAAATGTCATAATGTTAAGCTTATCTTTGCTTTCATTACAGTATTTTTGAATTCTACCCGACATCTCTTGTGCAGCCTTGTTAGTAAAGGTTACAGCTAGGATTTTACTTGGAGAAATTCCATATGCATTGATTAAATAGGATACCTTTCGAGTAAGTACCTTAGTTTTCCCTGTTCCGGCTCCTGCTATAATACGTAAAGGGGTATCGAAATATTTAACTGCCTGTGCTTGATGTTCATTAAGATCAGCAAGCAAATTAATCTTCTTATTTATATTCATATGCTTCCTTTATGGTAAGTTAAATTGATCACTACGATATATTTGTCTTCATTGATAGCGAAATGGTTCTAATATATATTGATTGTTTGAAGTTGCTTCAATTTGTTTATTAAAAACCACTCTTGAGTTAGTTAAAAAATCAGTTAATGAAAGTCTTTTTTTTCAAAAAACTAATAAAAAATAATTAGCAAATTTAGTAAAACCAAGTATAGAAAATAAGGTAGTGCTAACTTTAATAGCAATATTATTCTTGATACTTTCATTGAGTTGTGGGATTTTTTTATCTGTAACTTTTATATCAGATGGATAAATGGTCGCAAGAAAAAATAAAAAAATAAATGATATAAAAAATGCAGCAATAATATTTCTCTTTAAGAGCATTTTTATCTTAAATACTTTACTGTGGGTGTCAATTACTTTACATTTAAAAATATATTCACCGAACATTTTTCCTTTTGTTAGTCAAGGGAAAAAGAAATAATATAAATTTGATCAAAATATTGCGATAACAAATGCTAAATAGTAATTTAAAGCATTTATTTTTTCTTTTATAACTGAATTATGTGAAAATCCTCAAAAGATTAAATAAATAACTATTGCATAAATAATAAAATTTATTAAATCGATTGTAAATCTTCTTAAAAAATTAACATTTTGATACATTATTCTAATGCTGACAAAATAGGTATTTTGCGAAGTTTCTTGCTATCAGATAAAATCAGTGAAGCTTCAGTTGATGCTTTTCTTATATATGGATTTGATGAATCGTAATTATTTGCACAAAATTGGTTTTCTAACTTCGTTAATAACTCAAAATGTTTATCAAGTAAAAATTTACTTCTTTTTTCTTTAATTATACTTCTTTCATTAAAGAAAATTGTACGATACATTAAAGAAGTACCAGTTAAAAATCCAGTTAAAAGCAACTTAATAAAATAGGATTTAGCATATATAAATTCTTCAGCACATCTATCTTCAATTGGTTTATTTAGCATTCATTTTTCTATTCCATTAAAACTACCAAGGAAATATTTGGTATTAAATCAAATATCAGAATCAAAATATTCACGATATATTCTGTAATCTAAATACATATAAGTTTTTGCTTCTAATAATAAAATATAATTTATTTCAATACACATTTTAGTATCATAATTGTTTGCAGGAATATAATTTATTACCTTTTTTACTAGTTGTTTTTTGAAAATTTTATTAAAAATAAAAGGGAAAGCATATGCAATTACTGATTTATTTTTGCTAATTAAAACAGACTTATCAATTTGTTGTCGAAGTTTTGGTTTTCAACTAATAGAACCAATTATTCTTGGTTTAAGTTCTAATATATCAACATCATAAAATTTTGCTTGATTGACTATTTCAGAAACATAATTTTTCTTTAGATGACTTTTGCTATTTATTACAGCGATAAAATCACCATTAGCGAGTTTAAAAGCACTAAGTAAGTTATACTGATATGAATTAATTTTACTGTTATATATAACAATTAAGCGTTCTTTAAAGAAGTCGTAATATTCACTAATTACCTTCACAACTTGTGCTTCTTCATTGCTATGATTAAGGCATAAAATAACCTCAAAATCCTGGTTATCTTGTTCAACTAAATCTTTTAAATATTTTTTAACATCTTTTTTATATTTATTATCAAGCGAAATCAATGAAAGCTTCATTTGAACTCCTTATTTACTATAACATTAATTTTATCATATTTATGCATAAATTCATTAAAAATGACCTTTCAAACTGTGAAAAGTCATTTTTATTTATAATCGTTAATCCCATTGAAGACTTGCTCTTCTGTTTTATTAACTTCTCAATAACCACATGCATCACGATTGATTTTAATTCTTTGATGTATTTGTTCAAAGAATACAAAAAATCTTGTTGTAACAAATAAACTTGATATAAGTAATATTAATAATCCAAGCAACATAAAGACACCAAATCATAGGTTTGTTGTTTTATTAAGAGCTATTAAAATGATTAAAGTGATCATTATTATTATGAGCAGATAAATAAACTTAGTAATCGATTTGCTAATTACATCGTTTATAACTAACTTAACATCCGTTTTTGACAAACTGTGTTGATGGTATCTATGTCGAATTACTTCTTTGATGTTAGCAAATAAATTAGTTGTAATATAAATATATATTGATTCCAAGATTAAGAATGCTACTAGAACATAATTATTTAATGGTACTCTAGTAATGAATAAAATTGCATATAGACTTAAAAACAATAAGATAAATCCTAACAAACCTGCTACAGCATATGTGATACCAATTCGGATAATATAGTAAATTACAATTAATGCAGAGAAAATAGCAAATAAAATAATTGAAATAACTAATGATTTGCTGAGTTCTTTGTTAGAAAGTTTGATAAAATCAATTTTTAAACTTACATCGGTTGCACCTTTTATTATTTTTTGAATCTGGATAATTTCTTGACCCGATAAATTTTGCTTAGATGTTGCAATGATGCTATAGTAATCATAATTTGAATTTCTTGCTATGTTATATACTATGTTATAAGATTTCAGTTCTGAATTTTCATTTAGTTTATTTACTAATTCTTTTGCAATTGAGTTGGATAAACCTAAATGCGAATTATTATAATTATCAGTAATAAAAAACATTGTTCCACGACCTGCATTTGTATCAATGCTAAATGATGCTAATGTATTTTTATAAACTGTAGATAAAGCAATAAAAACAATTAATCCAACTACTATTATAATGAAAATAAAAATAATTAAGTAATTAGATGTTTTTATTCAATTAACTTTTGAAAAGTTTGATTTAGGTAATGTGTCTGTTTTTCGATAAATTCCATAAATTCAATTCTTTTTTTCAAAACCATTATTTATTATAAATTCAAGAGTATATTTATTAAATATTAAAACAACAAAAACTAAAAAGACTGAAGCGATTACATATATTACCGAAGCAATATTAAATGTGTTTTGTCCAAGGAAATAGGTAAATATACCAAGTATTAGGATTAAAATATTCGTATCAACAATCGACCTAACTGAATCGCGATATGAATTTTTGATTGCTTTTTTCTGAGTATCTCCTTTTTTTATCCGATGCTTCATTCGATCAAAAAGTAAAATACTAGTATCCAAAAAGAATCAATAACTAGAAATAACAAAAATAAAGGTGTATGGTGAATATTCCCCTCGTAATGCTGTAAAGATTAATAATGTTAGGAAAATATATAACGCTGCAGAAATAGTGTTTAATGCTCCTAAAATACCATAATTAACTATCATAAAGATAGAAAGAACTACAAAAATAGTAATTGCAGCAATCATTGTATAAAACATTGTAGAATTATCAATTTCTTGATGAGCATATACACTTGAAACAAGATCTAATTTATAATCATCAAGTGCAAAATTAATCTCATTTGCCAAATCTGTAGCTTGATTATTTGTATAATTATTTGATAGACGAATTGGTTGTCCGTTTTGGTTAATCAATAAACTACCGATAAAATATTTTTTAAGGTTTTCTTTAATCAAGTTATCTTTTTGTGCATTTGGTTCCCTAACACGTTCATTAACATGTACATAATTTCAAAGATTTTTGTTTGCTTTTTGTCAACCTGATGCATCATTTTTTGCAATTAATTCTAAATCCTTATAATTAAGTCAAAAAAGCATATGTTTATCTTTCGATCTTAATACACCCTCAGTTGCTTGTGCCCATTCTGAATTTTCTGAAACAGCAATAGATATAAAGTTTGAATTATCAAAATTTGAAGGTGTATAACTAGCACCATCTTTTTTAAATGGTGGGAATAATTTATCATAATCAGCAGTATCTAAACTAAGATTAGAATTATATTTACCTTCTAAGAATAATGGTCTTAAATCAGAATCCGTAATTAATAAACTTGGTTTATCTACCAATTGATGTTCAAATTTTGATTTTTCATCATCGTTAAAATTTCCGCTTTTATTTACCAACAAATAACCATCGGATAATGTTGTAACATTGCTACCACTAATTCTCTTTGCAATATCTACATTAACTTTCTCTGTTTCAGAAGCATTTGCTAAATTACCATTATATTTCACCGATATAACAGTTTTAATCCCATTAGTGTAATCTATGGATGTGTTCGATGATTTACCAATATAAAAAATGCTACCAAACACAATCGTAATGATTGCAGAAATGAGCATAAAAATACTTATTATGGATCTAAAAAATTTGTTTGAAAATAATAATTTTTTCATATTATTCATAAATATAATATACCACAATTTATGGTTTTTTTTAGTAAGATTTAGTATTTGTTATAATATTTTTTGTGAAATTAAGTAATCAATCCCTTTAGATGTAATTCTCCTTCCTCGTGAACTTTTTTCAATTAAATTAAGATAAAGCAAAATCGGTTCAATTTCAGTTAGGATATCGCCTTTTTCTCGAATAGTTAGACCTGAAATAGTGTTTAATGACACACTATTTTGATCAAAACCATCCTTTAGAATTTCTAAATACTGAATATGTTCGTTTGTTAATCCGTATTTATAAATTTCCAAACCTCTTAAAGTTTTCTTAGTAATCTTTTTATCAATAATACCATTATTATGAGAGATAGCAAAATCGTGAACACGTTGAATGATGTGATTTGCAATTCTAGGTGTTAACCTTGAATATTCACATAAAATTTCTAAAATTTCAGTTGCAACTTTTATATTCAATTTGGTACATGTATTCTCAAGAATTCGTATAATATCATCTTTTGTGTAATTAATAATTCTACCAATATAGCCAAAACGATCCTTAAGTGGTTGGATTATTTCATTAATTTTAGTAGTTGCTCCAATCAAAGTGAATGGTTTTATCTTCATACGCATCGATCGAGAATTACCATCTACACCTATGATTAAGTCAAAAACAAAATCTTCCATTGCATTATATAAAAATTCAATCACTGCTTTATTAATACTATGGATTTCATCAATAAATAATATATCTCCTTCGTTAATTACAGAAAGCATACTGATTAAATCAGATTTCTTCTCAATATTTGCTCCCTGAACATAATGAATGCTTTTGCCATATTCATTTGCTATAATTGTAGCTAATGTTGTTTTACCCATACCGGGTGAACCATAAAAAAGTATATGTGGAAGTACTTTGTCTTGGACTTTTGAACTTTCTATAATTGTTTTTAGTGTATTTTTTAAATGATTTTGTCCTATAAAATCATCAAAATTTTGAGGTCTAAGCTCTAATTTCTCCATCTTTATTTCCAGTAATTAAACCAATGCTTTCTTCAAGCATCTTATCAAAGTCTTTTTTCTCAGTAATATTTAAAAGCGCATAATCAATTTGTTTTTTCTTGAATCCTAATGTTGATAATGTGTTTGATAATTCATTAATCATTGCAGTTGATTCAGAATTAGTTTGAATGCTTTTATCAACCATTTTTCTTCATTTATCACCTAATTCTAAGCATATAAGTCGTGCTGTTTTTTCACTTACAAATTGACATTTTGCAATTTCTTCTCAATTATTTTGTGCAATTGCATTTGCTATTAATTCTCAACCTTTATCTAAGATGATAATCGCTACTTTTGGTCCTACTTTATCTACATTTAGTAAATCCATAAATAGGATTCTTTCTTTAAATTCCTTAAACCCATAGAAATTATGTAGATAATCTGTTGAATGTTCATAAATGTATATTTTCAATTTTTGTCCTAATTCAAAGCGATTTATACTTGGAACAGTTACAATGTAGCCATCTCCTTTGTTTTCAAATATCAAGTTATTTTTATTTTTGTGAACTATTTCACCAATTTTATAAAGTATCATTTTTTCCTCCACAATATATATAAAAAAAGAACTAATTACAAACTAAAAAAGGCGAAAAAAAATAGCAAATGCTACTATTTCTGAATTCTGTCACTTTGTGCAACATAGTGTTTAACTTTTACACCTTTGTAAAAACCACAATTTCAGCATACAACATGTTGTTCAATTGCTTCTGAACAGTTACTGCATTTTACTAAATTAGGTAATGTTAAAGCACTGTGTGTTTGTCTTTTGTGTTTACGTTGTTTAGATGTTTTACGTTTTGGTACAATAGCCATGGTTTTCCTCCTTTGTGGTTTTTTTTTAATAAAAATTATCTTAATAATTGAAAGCTTTTTAATTATATTAAAAAAGATTATAAATAGAAATAAAAAATTATGTTTTTTATCTAATGAAATTTATACTTAATAGATTCTTTCAAAAACATTAACTTTTACTTTTTTAACTATATTACAGTTGTAAAAATACAACTGGAAGATAATTATAGTTAGTATTTTAATGTATCTTGATATAAATCGTAAAACATCCCTGAGACAACGGGTTGGTTTTTATAAAATAAAGTTTTATAATCTTGTGAAATAAACACATAATTTCGGGTTTGAATATCTTTGATTTTTGTTAATATTTTGGCTGGATAATGAAAATGCCTAGATAATGGTATCTTGTAAAAATAATCTGACTTTTTCTGCTGCATATCATAATCTTTTGCATAAACAAATATTCCGTTGCTTCGGAAATTAAGTTGTGTGTTCTCTCTTTTATCTAGTATTTTATGATATAAAAGATTGCTCTTTCCTAATTTATTATTATAATCACGATATTTTTTTAAGTCTTTTTGCATTCTTTTAAAGGTAAAAAATGAATTCGTGTATAAAAACAAATCAATTCCAAAAAGCACCAATAAAGTTATCATAACTGCATTAAAAGTATCGTATGAATTTGTGTTAATCTTTTGTTTTAACAGTATAAATAAGAGCAAAATAGAAATAAACGAAATTACACTGATTATTGTTATAAAAATTAGAATTTTAATATATAATTTAATTCTTTGATACAAGAAATCAAAAACTTTGTTATCAATCTTTGCTTTAGCATTCTTAAGTCGATATAAACTAAAACTAATATAATCTGATACAAATTTGTTATAAGGTATCAGAAATCAAATCATCGAATAAATTATACCTATCATATTCTTCCTTAATCTTTTTGTTTTTATAATTATATCATTTGATATAAATTCACTAAATTTTTGATATTTTTAGTCTAATTACTTTTATTTTATAAATCTTATGATATAAATATTAATAATTATTATTCTTATTTACAAAATTATAATATTTCCTTAAAAATAGCTTATCAAATTAATGCAGGAGCATAAATGAACAATACTATTCCTACTAAAATTTTAGGTTTAGGTGGTTTACTTGAAATAGGTAAATCTACCCTTATAATAGAATATTTAAATCATATTTTTATCATTGATTCAGGAATTAAATTCGCTGATACTTATAATACTGGTATCAAAGGGATTGTACCTAGATATGAATATTTAAAGCAATCTAATAAAATAATTGAAGGTGTTTTTATCACTCATGGGCATGAAGATCATATTGGTGGAGTTGTATATTTAGCAAAACAAGTTAATATTAAAAAAATCTTTGCCCCAAGAATTGCAATTCAATATTTAAAATTAAAATTTGATGAACATAAAATTAATAAAAATATCGAATTTATCGAGATAAATAAATCAGATGTACATTACTTTGATAATAATTGTAAAGTTGATTTTTGAACTGCACAACACTCAATTCCAGATGCTTTTGGTATCAGAATTACAACTCCAAATGGTTCAATAATGTGTACTGGAGATTTTCGTTTTGATTATACTCCAATTGGTAATTACACAGATTTTGCCCGCCTCGATGAAATCGGAAAACAAGGACTTACAGCACTTTTATCCGATTCTACTAATGCAATGCGTCCTAATCACTCACCAAGTGAAAGTGATATTTTGACTGACATTGAACGTATTATTACTGATGCAAAACACAAAATTGTTGTTACAACTTTTGCATCAAACCTTACAAGAGTTAAAGTTATTATCGAACTAGCTCAAAAGTTAGGTAGAAAGGTCATTACATTTGGAAGATCAATGATACAAGGAGTGAAAATTGGCCGCAAGTTAGGTTATATAAATGTTAACGATGATGTTTTAATCGATAAAAAACAACTTGCAAGCACACCTAATAAGGATTTACTAATTTTAACCACCGGATCACAAGGAGAACAATTAGCAGCTTTATCAAGGATGAGTTATGGTAAACATGCTACTATAAAAATAACCAAAGGTGATGTAATTATATTTTCCTCAAGTCCAATTCCTGGAAATCGTATGGTTGTAGAATTACTTATTAACCGACTTTATAAACTAGGAGCAATAATCAAAGAAAATGGTATTGATGGTTATTTACATACGTCTGGTCATGCATATCAATGAGAGCATGACAAAATTTTTAGACTAACTAAACCCAAATACTTTCTTCCTTATCATGGTGAATACCGAATGTGTGTTGCACATGGAAAAACAGCCATATCAAATGGTATAAATCCAAAGAATGTTTTGATTTTAGAAAAAGGTGATGTATATCATATGTTGAATCAAAATATCTATAAAACCAATGAGAAAGTTGATTTTGGACCAGTTTATATTGATGGTAATAAAGTATTAACAATTAATGCAAATATTATTAAACAAAGGGAGATGCTGAAAGAATCTGGTTTTGTAAATATAGTATTTTTAATAGATAAAGAAAAAAATATGATTATTGGTAGACCTAATATTATCACTCGTGGAAGTTTCTTTGTTAAAACATCCAAAGAATTAGTAGATGAAGCTCGACGTATTAGTCACGGAGCAATCTTACATCAAATCAAAAACTCGAATAATTGAACCACCAAGGATTTAGAAAAAGTTATTATCGATAGATTATCTAATTTGTTTTATAAAGAAAAACGTCGTAAACCAATTATTATTCCTACAATTATATTTACCGAAGAAACAGCTGATGAAAGGATAAAAGAATGTAAAATTAATTTTACTAATTCTAAATCAGATACACAACTTTGCCATATCGAAAACAAAACACAGATAATAAAAAACAACAAAAAACAAAAACAAATGCTTGATGATTTAAAGCAAGAAATTTTTGGTGATGTTTGTGCAGATGATGATCATGACGAAGATGATGAAATTTAAAATAACAAGGTTTTCTTGTTATTTTATCTTGGAGTTGGACTAAAAGATTAATAACCAATTATATTAATCTTTTTCGCAATTCTTTATGTTTATCAATATTTATTTTTATATTTTTTAGAATTTTTAAATCAAATATTTGATTAATTTATTCTAACATTAATATTTTTTTTGTAAAACTAGGAAATCATTTGCTTGTTTATAATTCATTTCTCCATCAAATAGCACTTCATTATCTTTTGGAACAAAAAATACTTCATAAACTAGACTTGCCTTTTGTTCAGAAGCATTTGGTATACTAAAAAAATCATATTTTGAAAAATTGAAATTAAAGGTTCGTTGACTTACATATGAAATATGGACTTTATTATTCTTCTCCTTATTTATCACTAGATGATTAGGAAAATTTCAGTTTAATATTTGACCAAGTGATTTACTTATATGAACTATGAGTTTATTTTTTCTCAAAACATTCTCTATTTTCTTCCCAGATAAAAATAATTCTTCAAAATTATTTTTTATATTTAATGGAGTTAAATTAGATGACTGTTCTTTTGCTGTATTTAATAGTGGTAGAAGAATTTTTTGATTAAATTCTTCTGTTGTGTTAATTATCAATGGCTGCTTTGTTTGCTCGATATTAGATAATGATCGATTTGTTAAATCTCCTAAAAATAATATTTTTTTAGAATTTATACTTTGTTTTATCTGAATATTATTTATCAGATTTGTTAAACTTTCAAACGATTCACGAACTATAAAATCTGTAAATTTATAATTAAGTTCATAATACAATCTTTTTTTTAACACTTTTTGTTGTGTTTTATCAAGTTCAGTTATTGTGTAATCTTTGTTTTTTGGTATTTTTAACACAGTAAATATAGGTAAGTAAGGTGAAAGAGCAGTTCAAACAGGTAAATCCATACCTGTAGTTGTTTTTAGTATACTTACTTTGTTGCTGCTGATATGATCAAAAATTAGATATTCTAAATATTCAGTGCCAAATAAATCACCATCTTGATATATAAGGATATTATTATCATTTAATACATTTTCTAAGCTTTGGTTATTTAAAAAATCTTTTTCAAAAATTTGCAAAATATCATTGTCCGACAATAATTTTTGCATATGAAATTTTTGGTATGTTTGATTGATAACATTTATAACAGTATCATTAAATTCGGATTTAGATTTAATTAATGTAGGCTTGCTAAAATAAATCGGAGTAGTTGAAATCTTATTTTTATCTATAAATTGATCAAAAAGCTCAGAATTATTCATAACAATTCCTTGTTGAACTTGCTTAAGTCGTAGCAAATCCATTAAATATGGTGTATCAGTAGAAACAGTTTCTGAATAATCTTTTTTATTTGAACATGAAACTGCAATAGCAGTGAATATTGGTGTAGAGATAAGTAGTGATTTTAATAATTTACTCTTGAATGACATATGTAAACGCTAAAACATCATCAACAGAATTTTCAAACAAAGCTGATTTTCATTTCTTCACTACTAATCTATATTCACCATCTTCTGTTGTATGATATTCTATTAATTCATCATTTGATGAAATAGACTTAGAAGATGCTACTGTTATTCAACCTTGAATTTTATCATATTTTTCTAAATACAAATCATAATCAGAAAACTTTTCTGATTGTCTATTCAATACCACTTTATGTTTTAATCAATCATTAGAACGATGCTTAATGCTTCATTTTTCACTTTCCTTATTTAATCTGTCAACTTCAATAGAATTAGCAACTATTCCACCAATAGGTCCTAAAAATCATCATCAATTAACATTAGGATTATATGCTGGTTGATTTTCTTTGTTTTTTAATAAACCTGCATTAAACATCCATGATAAAGATGCTTTTATTGTTTTTCCTTTTGAAGTAAAAAAAGAATTAGTAGATTTTATTACACCAGCTGAATTATTATATTTAACTGTTGCATAATTAATATGATTTGATGCTTTTATCATATTTTCATAATCAGGAATTCCGGCTCCATATTTATTTGAAAAACCGCTAGTCTTTATTTTTTGATCACTATCATTTGTTGAAACAGCAGATGCACTAAGGATGCTTTTTAATGCTTGTATTCTATATAAATCATTGTCTAATAAAGGTTTTTCTCGTAATAATGTTGATAGCATACCCGCAACAACAGGAGATGAAAAACTTGTTCCTTGTCAGGTTTGTCCGTTAGCTAATGTATATGAGCCTGGTGCAGCTATAAAAGGCTTAGCTATATCACCGTGACTCGAATCAATTAAAACATTAGAATATGATGCTATTTTATTATCTTTTATGTTATCGTTTAAATTTTTATCTAGTGCACCAACAACTATTGAATTATATGATAAACCAAATTGATTTATTCACTTCATCATTTTCTGATTATCATTTCCATTTCCAGCTGAAATTACATTCAATACACCATATTTTCTTGATAAATAATCAAGAATATAACTTTCTTCATCATAATACTTATATTTTTCTTCATTAAAACTTCCGTAACTGTGATTTATGATTTTTATTTTTTTGTCAATTACCATTTCTTCTAATCTTGTTTGTCAATCAGAATTTGTATTATAAAATGATGAAAAATATATGCTAGCTTTTTTGTCAAAACCTTCTTTTCCTGCTGCTATTATTGTCGAAATTAAACCATGATCATTGTTCACATTATATTCGTTAAGTATTTCAACTTTGTTTTTGTCGAAATTATTAGTTTTTCATTTTTGTAGTGCTCTATTTGCTTCCAAAATACCTATTTTATTTAAATTATATCCACCATGACTATTAAGATCTTTTTCGTTTTGTTTTAGAAAATTAACGGTTTTATAAACATCATTTATATTCTTAATATCATAATTATGGTGATTATAATAAGATCCACCACCTAATATTCTAGTATCAATTTCACTAAATTTTGTCATCAGCATCATATTTGATTCTGGATTATTTTTATACAATATAAATCTATTTACTTGTTTGTTATCCTTTATTTTTGAAATAAATTCTTTGCGATCTGTTTCGCTTTTGAAATAAAATCATACAATAGGTGATATTCTGCTAATAACAGAATTTAAAAAATCTATTTTCAACATTTTCATATGCTCAAGAAATTTTTGATTTTCTGTTTTTATAAAATCTTCATCATTGATTTGATTTTGATTTTTGTAATTATGATTTAATAGAACCTTTAATTCAAAATGATTATCAGGTTGTGGTGTTGAAGAATTAATACTATAATTTCTAGCAAAAGATTCTCTTATTTGTAGTTTTGGATTTGTTGAATTTTCATATCATTGAACATTAGTTACATTCCTTGGTGTTGATACAATGGTTATAGGAAAAACAACAGTAGATGCTATACCTAGTACACATAAGAACTTTCTTTTATGTTTCATTATGCTCCTTTTTTAATTTTAAATTGATAAGGCATTTTTTCTTATAACAAAACAATTAAATACCATATAAGATTTTCATCCTTTTTTAACCTTATCTATAATTATATTAGCATAAAAAGTAAAATTACAAAATTTTTTATATTCGTTAAAAAAACCAAGAAAATTTCGCTTCCTGTTTTTATTCTTTTTAACTATAAATTATCAGATGTTAATTCATCATACCTAGATCATTTGCTGACAAAAAATGTTTTGTTTTAGAAAATCAGGATTAGTTTCACAAACACTAAAAATGAAAATAGACAATGCAAAGGAGATAATAAAGCAGGAATCATTAAAAATAACAAAAAAACACAAAAAATGCTTAATTATTTGAGATAAGAAATTTTTGTTGATGTTTGCTCCGCTGATGACTATGGCGAAGATGATGAAATTTAAAATAACAAGGTTTTCTTGTTATTTTATCTTTGCTTTACCAAAAAGTCATTAGTTTCTTTAAAATTTAACACACCTTTAAATTTAATACTATAATCATTTGGTGCTTGAAAAACTTCTAAAATGAGATTTACTTTAACATCACTTGCTTCCTTATTTTGATCATCACTTCTTCTTGAATTAAATTCAAACACTCTTTCTGATATTTTAGCTAATGTCATTTCCTTATTTCTGCTATTAATATAATATTTAATTGTTTGATACGGATAAGTAAAATGATATATATTACCTTTTTCTTTTATAATACGAATATATAAATTATTATTAGTAAGTATATCTGAAAGGTCTTTTGCTTTTAAATATTGAGATTGAAAAATATTTTTAATTTCTTGTTTAGACAGATTAAGATGTAAGTTTTGTGAAATATTATATATATTGTCTAAAAACTGATTGTTAAATTCTGATTCATTAGTTATTTTCAGATACTCAGTAGTTGATGGTATTAGAGCAAGTATATCATTTGTTAACTCACCTAAAAATTCTACAGGTTTATATATTATATCTTGCCTAATTTGCGCTTTATTTATAAGTAACTTTATGTCAATTTGTTTGTCCCCTAGAATAAAATCGTCTTTTTTGTAATGCAATTCATTAGATAAATTGTTAATATACTGATCTATTTGGTCATTAGGAAATTCTTTAATTTCATAATCCTTGTTTTTAGGTAACTTAAAGATTGTAAATATCTTTCTTGTATAATAAATATAAAGGTGTTTAACATCTAAATAATAACCAGGTAGAATTTTAAAAATTTTGATTTTCCCCATATCATTTTCCGCATCATAAACAAGATAATCTAGATAAGATGGGATTTGATACGGGGTTTGCTCATAAATTAAAATATTTTGTGTTTTTAATATATCATCTATGTTTTTAGCATCTAAAAAATCATCTTCAAATGTTTTTGTTATTTCTTCATCACTCATAGATTTATTTAAGTTATATTTTTGGTAAAGTTCATTAACCTTACCTACAACATTCTTAATAAACTCATCTTTTGTTTTAATTAAAAGTGGTTGATTAAAATAATTAACAGCACTTCATTGATCTTTTTTGTAAGGAATAAATTGGTCAAAAATTTGTGAATTATTTAGTTTAATATCTTGTGATTGTTGTTTTAATCTTAGTAAATTTATTGAATATCCAAGGTTACGTTCGGTTTGTTGAGTTTCTGAATTTTTATTATCGTGTTTTGAAGTTGAACATGCAGATGCAATAATAGTAATAATAGGTGTAGTACCGAAAATAAATTTAAATAGTTTATTTTTGAACAACATATGTATATGCTAAAATATCATCCACTGAGTTATCAAATAAAGCTGATTTATATTTCCTTACTACTAATCTATATTCTCCTGAACCATCTGATTTATATTCAATTAATTCATCATTAGATGTTGAAGATTCAGATCTTGCAACTTCAACTCAACCTTTATTATACTCATACTTTTCTAAGATAAAATCATAATCTGAAAATTTCATTTTTTGTTTTTTTAATACTTCATCTGTTTTTAATCAATCTGATTTGTGGTGGGTTTTTTCTCATTCTGATGTCTCTCTTTTTACACGATCTGACTCTACTTTGTTAGCTATTAAACCACCGATTGGACCTAAAAATCACCATCAATTTACATTTGAATTGTATTTTGGTTTATTTTCAAGATTCTTTAATAAACCTGCATTAAACATTCATGATAACGATGCTTTTAATATTTGGCCTGAATTTAAATAAATCGAATTTGATCTTTTAAGAATATCATTAGTATCGGATGAATTGATCTTTAATATACTTAAATTATCTGCGGCTATTTTCATATTTTCAAAGTCAGGTATACCTGATCCATATAAATTGCTAAAACCATTAGATTTATTGAGTTGTTTCGGATCGTTTGTTGATATAGCAGAAGCACTAAGGATACTTTTTAAAGCAGGTATTCTAGTTTCATCTTTATCTAATATTAATTTTTTCTCTCTTAATAATGTAGATAATAATCCAGTTATAACTGGTGCAGAAAAACTTGTTCCATTTTTTTCTTCATATAATTCAAACGTTCCAGGTGCAGTTATAAATGGTTTTGCAACATCACCATTACTTGGGTCAATTAATATATTCGAGTATGATGCAATTCGGTTGTCTTTTATATTTGCTTCTAAATTCTTATTTAATGCACCTACAACAATTGAATTGTAAGATAATGAATATTTATTTATTCAATTCATTCCTCTGCCATCATTACCATTTCCAGCAGAAAATACATTTACAACACCATATTTTCGAGAAAGATAATCAACTATATAACTTTCTTCACCGTAAAGTTTTTCTCTTAAATTAAGACCACTTCCGTAACTATGGTTAATAACTCTAATACCTTTATCTATAATTAAATCTTCAAGTCTTTTTTGTCAGTCGCTATTTTTGCCATCAAAAGATGTAAAATAAATACTTGCTTTCTTATCAAAACCTTCCTTGCCACCTACAATAGATGAAACAATAATACCGTGATCATCTACATCTTCTTTTGTCTCTGTATATTGATTCAAAACGTACTTATTATTTTTGAAAAAATTATATGTAGTCGAATAATTAAGTTGTCCTCTATATTCCATAACACCTACATTATTTTGATTGTAACTGGTATGACTATTTAGATCTTTTTGATTTTGTTTTTCAAAATTTACTGTTTTATAAATTTGATATTTATTTTTGATTTCATATCTGAAAAGATCATCTCTGTATGAATAATAATTATCAGGAGATTCATAAATTTCTTTTACAGGTATTTTGATATTTGTTATATCATTTTTATAAAGAATAAATCTATTAACCTGATTATCTTTATTTAATTTATGTATAAATTCTTTACGATTATCTTCATTTTGAAAATAAAATCATACTATCGGTGAGATTCTGCTTGAAGTAGAACTCAGAAATTTTAATCCTATTTTTTTAACATAATTAATAAAATTTTGGTTTTGTTCTTTTATATATTTTTCATCATTAATTTGTAAGTTGGTTAAATATTTATGATTTAATAAAACTTTTAACTCATAATCATTATTTATTTGTTCAACACTTGAATTAAGATTATAATTTTTACCAAACGAATCTCTAACTTCTAACTTTAGATCATTTGCTTTTTCATATCATTGGATGTTTTTATTTGTATTTGGTGTTGATACGATTGCAATAGGTAAGACAATAGTCGATGTCATACCTAATGCTCATAAAAATTTTCTTCTATTTTTCATTTTACTCCTTTTATTTTGATTGATAACATTATTTAACTATTTTATTTAATATATTTTTTATAAAGGCAAGATTCCACTCCACCTAATATATTATTTCTTTTAATATTATTTTTGTTTTACTAAAAAATCATTGGTTTCTTTAAAGTTTAATATACCTTCAAATTCCACACTATAATCCTTTGGTATTTGAATAACTTCATAAATTAAATTTGATTTAATATCATCAAGTCAAAGTAGATTATATAGATATAACCTGCTTGAATTAAAACTAAATATTCTATCTGAAATTTCTGCTAATACAACTTCTTTGTTATTAGTTTGATATTTAATGGTTTGATACGGATAGGTTCAATGATATATATCGCTTTTTTTCATTTATAATACATATTTTAATACTAAAACATCAACTAAATTTTTAAATTGAGTTGATTTGTTTATATCTATTAAGTCTTTTTTTAATCTTATTTACTATATCATTGATTAATTTATTAAATATTGATAAATATAATTTATTATTAACATCATATAAATTTAGATACTTTAATATCCTCGGTTTATAATCTCAATTGTTTATAAATTTTGATATCAGTTTATTTTCAATAACCATTTTACTCCATTTTTTAATTTTAAATTGATAAGGTAGGTTTTATTATATTTAATTATTTACCTTAATAAGATTTCATCCTTTTTTAACCTTATCTATAATTATAATAACATAAAAAAGTGAAATTACAAAATTTTTTATATTTGTTATTAAAAAAAACCAAGAAATTTTACTTCTCGGTTTTTTTGCTAATGAACTATAAATTATCAGATGTTAATTCATCATACCTTGATCAGTTGGTAACAAAAAATGTTTTATTTCTAACCATTTCATTATCTTTATCAAACAATTGATAATTTTCGCTTTTAGGAACACTGATAAACAAAGCAATTGGACGATGTGAATTACGAACATTTTCGCTGTTAGGCATAAATCAATTAATAAGATATACTTTCTTTAAAATACTATCTAAATTAAAACTATAAGCATCGATATTCCTTGCATAATTATCTGTAAAATAATAATATACATTGTTATTATGCAGTAAATTTTCTAAGCTTCTATTTGCTACTAATTGAGCATATTCTTTAATTCGACCTACTTGATAAGAATTTAAATTATTAAAAACTATATCATCAATATTTGAAAGAGTACCAATTTTTTGAAAATTTTCTTTTATAGCTTCATATTTTTTGTATTCATTAACACTTGCTTCATCTTTTGATGTAGATAAACGATAAAAATCGTGTTTTTTATTAAGTTCATTTTTGTTTAAAAGTGATATATATTCATTTTCCTTTTGAAAATAAATTGCAGGATGATATTCATTAAAGAATGATAAATTATCAAAATTCTTTTTGCTTTGTGATCTAACTGCTTGCGAAAAATTACGAACTAAACTTTCGAATCTTTTCACTTCAGATGCAGAAAGAATTTTATCTAAATCAGACTGATCTCTTCCTTCGTTTTTTGCTTTATCATATGCTTTATATTTTGTAAGATTATTATTAAAGAATTCGTTATTTTCAGTTCTGATTTTCTTTTGTAAATCTAATACAGATTGAACAGGTGAAATTTTATCATTTTTACTTGGGGTTTGTTTATCAGTTCCACCAACCTTAATTTTTTCATCGTTAATTTTCCGATAACTACATGAAATAGCAGCCGATGTTGTTATTAAAGGCAATAAAGAACCACCTGAAACCAAAATTTTTCTAACACTTTTTTTCATAATTATTTAATGTTTTTTAAACATTGCTCCATAATTGATATATATCTATATTATAGTCTTTTTTAGCAATTCAAACATTCTTATAATTTTTCTGGTATATAAATATTTCTAGATAAAAAATAAATATGTTAATTTTTCACATATTTATACTTTAAATCAATTTTTATTTAATTCTTACTTCTTCATAGAATTCTAAAACATCATCTTCTTGGATATCATTAAAATCTTTTATATGTGTACCAAAGTCTTTACCTTTTACAACTTCTTTTGCATCATTTAATTCACGACGTAAAGTTTCTAGTTGTCCTTCGTGAATTATTTTTCCTTTACGATATACTTTTACCTTACATTTTTCGCGAACCACACCAGCATCCATCATACATCCTGCAATCTTTCCTACTTTTGAATAAAAGAAAACCTTGATAATATGTGCTTCACCGATCTTGCAATCTTCATAAATTGGTGCTTTTAATTCATCTAAAATACTTTGACAATCTTGAATTATCTTATAAATTACATTATGCTCAATAATACTAATATTTTGTGCCTGAGCATTTTGTTTCATATTTGATGGTGTTTTTAGGTTAAACACGAAGATTATAGCATTTGATGCTTGTGCTAGTAATAAATCATTTCCGCTTACAAACCCTGCAGATGCAGCAATAACCTTTATAATTGCTTCATCATTTTCAAGCCCATTTATTTGTCCTTTGATAGCTTCAGAAGTCCCGTGAACATCTGATTTAATTATAATATTTATTATTTTTTTACCATCTGAATTTGCATTTACTAATGATTTATCATGCAATAAATTCATTTTATCAGAAAAAGCCTTTTCGTTAGCTAATTTCTTTGCAAATTTTTCATCACTAAATCCAATAAATTTATCACCAGCATCAGGGGCATAATTTAATCCTGTTATAATTGCCGGCATACCTGGATAAACTTTTTTAATAGGGTGTCCGTTTGTATCAGTTAAAGAACGAATCCTTCCATATTTAGAGCCAGCAACAATAAAGTCACCTTTATATAATGTTCCATTTTCAATTACTATTGTAGAAACTGCACCAGCACCTTTATCAACACGTGATTCGATAACTGTTCCAATTGGATATCGTTTTGGATTAGCTTTTAAATCTAAAAGTTCAGCAAGTAAGGTTATTTCATCAAATAATTGAGTTAAACCATCACCGTTTATCGCTGATCCATAAACTATTTGAGTGTCTCCACCGTATTCATTGATTACAACTTCATTATCTGCTAACTCTCCCTTCAAACGATCTAAATCCTTGTTAGGCTTATCCATTTTATTGACAAAAACAATAATAGGAACATTAGCTGCCTTTGCATGTTGAATCGCTTCTTTGGTTTGAGGCATTACACCATCGTCTGCTGCAACAACTAAAATAATAATATCAGTAATTTTCGCTCCACGAGCACGCATTTTAGTAAATGCTTCATGCCCTGGAGTATCTAAGAAAGTTATTTTTGCATTCTTATGTTCAATTTGATATGCTCCGGTATGTTGGGTAATCCCACTTGATTCGGTTGCGACAATATTCGATCGTCTTATTTTATCTATTAGGGTGGTTTTTCCATGATCAACATGACCCATCACTGTAATAATTGGACTACGATGAATTAAATCTTCTGGTTTATCTTCAAAATTTACTTCATCTAAAAAGTTTGATCCATCAACATTTGTTTCTTTTTGAAAGTCTAAATTATTTTCTAAACAAATTTCACCAATTTCTTCTTCGGATAAAATGTGATTAAGATTATACATTTTACCTTGTAAAAAGAATTTTTTGATTATGTCGTTTGCATTAATACGAGTAATTTTAGCAAAATCTCCGATAGTCATTTTACCTGTAAAAATAAACACTCCATCTTTTACTTCAGTTTTTGCTGTTTGTAGTTGTTGCTTTATTTCAGCAACATTACTAATCCGATGTGTTTTCTTTGACATTGATCACCTCCTGAATTTGTGATTCCAAGTCATCGTAAGTTTCATTAGTGACATTGGTACGAAAGGTACGATTTAATGCTTTAGTTCTTCTTATTTTATTCCAATTTTCAAAAGATGGAATAAAATAAGCACCTCTTCCTTTCATATTTTGATTTTTATCTAAAATAACTGTATTTGCTTTGCGATTAAAATCAAAACGCAACATTTCCTTAACATTTACTATTTGGTTAGTCGCGATACATTTACGATTAAAGTTTTTAAGATTCTCATTCATCATCTAAATCATCAAAATTAATATCTGTATCTAAGCCATAGTTCATTAAATCATTATCAACTTTAAAGTCTTTAATCTTCTTGTATTCAGTAATAACTTTTTTCTCTTTTTTAATTTGGTTTTTATTATTAAATTCTTTTGGTTTATCACTACTTTGCATACTATTTTGAAATTCTTCTATTTCTTCTTCTGCTGCAAAGTTAATATCAAATGATGAATTAATATCATCTACAAAATCATAATTATTTAACTCGCTATCAGATTGAATTTGGTTATCAACTTTTTCAAATAAATCATCAAACATACTTTCACTAGATTGTTTAATTTTATCATTTGTTTTTTGTAATTTATTTTTTTGTTGTGAATCAATAGTTTCCGATGTATTTTGTTTAGCAATTAATGAATCGCTAGACTGCATACGCATTGAACTATAAAAGTCTGCTACATCTTTATCAAAATCATCCATTGAAATATTGATATCTTTAAGATATTGATTTGGTTTTGATTTTCTTGGTTTTTTATTTGTGTTAAATAACGATTTTTCTCTTGGAACAAATGTCTTTTTAACTTCTTTTAATTTAAATGGTATTTTTAGTTGCATCGCTTTTTCAACATCAACAACTTCTATTTTGGTTTCAGTTAATTTTGATGCTAAGTCAATATTTAATGCACTGCGCCCAATTGCTGTTTTAAATTCTTCTTTTTCAACTATAGCATAGGCTTTTTGAGTTTTCTTGTGCAAAACAACATCAATTACTTTAGCAGGCGATAATGCATTTTTAACATATTCTAATTTATTTGCAGATCACCTTATAATATCTATTTTTTCTTTAATAATATCAGATACAGCAATGATGCGTTTGGCTCCCTCACCAAAAATTGAACCAACAATATCGTAGTTAAAGTTACGATTTGGATTAACTCTTACAGCAACCTTAGAACGAATTCCTGGTATTCTTTGCACCTTAACAATTTCGATATCTCCGCTACCTATTTCAGATATCTGAGTTTTTAAAGTTTCTTGGACTTGGTTTGGATCAATCATCGAAACTTCTAAAACATTGAGATTATTTTCTAAATTAATACCTTCTAATGTAACCTGTATATCTGAACCAGGATGTATCGGTTCAGAACGATTTAATTTATGTTTCGATAAGTAAGCTTTATATAAGCGATTATCTTCTAAGATTTCCACTAAAAATCCACCACGAACCATAGTTGATAAAACCTTAGCATGAAATTTTTGACCAATTTTATTAGCAAAAATATTGCTTATACGTTCTTTATCAACAAATTTTAACTCACTGCGAAACCCGTTTTCTATAGCAGCACGATGTTTTTTACTGATTCAACCAAAATCTCAAATTATATCAACTGTATCACCTGAATGAATATTCGGATTTAAAATTTTCGCTTCTTTAATATGAATAAATAATAATCTCTGTAAATCTGGTTCACTATTTTTCTCATTTATTTCTTCAAAAACAATTTCATCTGAATCATCTACTACTATAATATTATGCTTGATTAATGTGATAGTCTTATCTTCGTGATTAACTATAAAATCAATTTCTGCATCAGGATCTATATCTTTTGTTATAACTTTTAATGTTTCTTCTTTAAAGATATTTAAAATGGTATCAAAGTCAAAATTTTTAGATTCTGCATATGAGTTAATCATTTGATATAACTGATTTTTTTCATTTATTCTTTTGTCAATAACAATATTTTTATTTTCTGCCATATGTTCCTTAAAATTTAATATATAACTCTACTGAAGAAATATTATTTTTTTCAAATGATACTTTTCGCATCTGCCCTTTTTTATTTCATCTAACAAGTATTTTATCATCAAAAACTTCCAATAATGTGACTACAAAGATATTATGTGATTCATAACTTTTAATTGTTTTTATTTTTATTTCTTTATTTATATAACTTGTTAAATCATTGATATCTAAATCCGTTTTTAAACCCTTTGATAAAACTTCTAAATTATATTCATCTTTAAACCAATTTTGAGTGTTTAAAAACATTGAAACTTGTTTGGATAATTCTTCAACTTGCTTTAAGTCAGTAAACTTACTTGTAATTTCTAAAGTTTGTCCAAAATCATTTGAAACCATTTTTGCATCCAAAATATTATCACCAAATTGTTCAATTAAAATTTGTTTATAGTTCATTTGACTCCTTAAAATAAGAAAAGTTGCACTGACGTACAACTCCTTATAATTCATAAAAAAGAGAAGTTGTTATATTATAGCAGTTTATGATAAAAATTTATTATTAATTTAGATTTTTTATTTTATATTAATAAGATTAAAAAATTATTTATGATAAGTTATATTATTTTTAATTGTAAAACTTCGATATATTTGTTCAATAAGCATTATGCGAAATAATTCGTGTGGAAAAGTCATTTTGGAAAAATTTATCTTATTTTCAAAATATGATTCATCAACTCCGTTTGAACCTCCAATTACAAAAGTAACATTATCAATATCTAAAAACAAATTACCGAATTCTATTGAATCATATTGTTTTGCATTGGTAGATAAATAAAATACTTTTGAGTTTTTAGGTATCTTATCAAGGATTAATTGGGTTTCTTTTTTTATTTTCAAGTCAATATTATCATTTTTTTGTTCTTTGATTTCTATTAAATTAATTTTTGCAAAAAAAATAATTTTCTTGATATATTGTTTATAGATATCTTGGTATTCTTTTGATAAACTTCCAACAGCGATAATATTCAATTTCATTACTTTTTGCTACCTAAATAAAACATCAACATTTGTATATCAGTAGGATTTATCCCGGAAATCCGAGATGCCTGACCTATGGTTTGTGGTCGAATTGCTTCAAGTTTTTGTCGAGCTTCTGTTGCTAAATTCATCACTTTCTGATAATCTATATCTTTTGGTATTTTTAGTGAATCTAAGCGCGACATTTTTTGTGCTTGGATTTGTTGTTTTTTAATATAACCATCTAAACGGATAATGGTAGTAAGTTCATTTTTGAATTCGAAATCACCTAGTACTTCTTCTGCTTTAACATCTGGTCGGGCTAAAACTTTTAACATTGAAACTCCATTTTCTATTCCATATTTTTGTGCTAATTGTGACTTTGAAGATAAAAATTCTTCACTCAGTTGCTTTATTTTTGCATCTATGGTTTGATATTTTTTTAGTACATAATCATATGTTTGTTTAGAAACCAATCCGATTTGATAACCATATTTAGATAAACGTAAGTCAGGGTTATCATTACGCAATAACAATCGATATTCAGCTCTAGATGTTAACATTCGATATGGTTCTTTTGTTCCTTTTGTTACCAAATCATCTATTAATACTCCGATATATGCATCATCACGCTTTAAAATTAATGGCTCTTTATTTTCTAGATTTAATGCAGCATTTATTCCTGCAATTAATCCTTGTGCGGCTGCCTCTTCATATCCACTTGTTCCATTGATTTGTCCTGCTGTATAGAGATTTTTAATCACTTTTGATTCTAAGGATGGTTGGATTTGTAAGGGATTTAAAGCATCATATTCAATTGCATACCCTCATTTTTGGATGCGACAATTTTGTAATCCTGGTATAGTTCTTAACATCCTATCTTGCACATCTATTGGCATTGATGTTGACATCCCGTTTACATATATAATACTTCCATCAGCTGTTTCAGGTTCAAAAAAGATTTGATGACGATGTTTATCTCGAAAACGCATTACTTTATCTTCTATGCTAGGACAATATCTAGGTCCCACCCCTTCGATTAAACCTGAATACATAGCAGATTTACCAATATTTTCTTCAATTATTTTGTGTGTTGCATCATTTGTATAGGTAAGATAACATGAAATTTGTTTATCAAGTTTGATGTTAGAACGGTTTGAAAAAGTCAATATAGTATCTTCTAAGTCTTCTTTTTCTACTTGTGAAAAATCTATTGAATCGGCATAAATTCGAGCAGGTGTACCAGTTTTAAGGCGTTGAAGATGCAAACCCAATTTTTGTAGTGATAAACTAAGTTTTGGTGTAGTTTTTTGATTATCAGGTCCGGATATAGTAATTTCATCTCCACGTAAAATTCTTGAATTCATATATGTTCCAGTTGTGATCACTAACACAGTTGTTTTTATAACACTTCCATCTGATAAAACAACACCAACTACTTTTTTTTCTGAATCTGTTAAAACTTCTTCAACAACCGCTTCAATTAAATCAATATTTAGATGCTCATTTAGTGCTTTCGCAATAATATTAGAATATTTATCTTTGTCTATTTGAGCCCTTAATGCCCTAACAGCAGGACCCTTTGATTCATTTAACATCTTAATTTGAATCATCGCTAAATCTGAAAAATATCCCTGAACTCCACCTAATGCATCAATTTCACGAGTTATAATCCCTTTTGCAGGACCCCCAATCGACGGATTACAAGGCATCATCGCTAAACGCTTTAAATCAAATGAAATTAATGCAGTTTGATAACCTTTATTTCCTAGAGCAAAAGCAGCCTCCACACCTGCATGACCACCACCAATAACGATTGCTTGATAACTTTTTTTCATATTTACCTCTTTAATTTTTATTATATTAAAAATGTTATATTTTTTTAGCAAAATTTTTAATTTGTTTTGCTTGTGAATTAAATCTTAATATCTTTGTGTATAAATCCCTTTATTTTCTTTTTTTACTATATATAACATAAAAAAGAAAATAAATTTCTTTTATATAGCTCCAAAACAAAAATCGTTAAATTATTTTAATATTTAAAAATTCTGCTATAATAGCATAACCCATATATTTTTATATGGTCAGCATAAAGAGTATGGTAGTTGACAACGAAAACCATTGCCAACCGGTTTAATACACGGTGGAGAGTCAGGGGATGTATCCCAACATGCAAATGACCATCTTTATGCTCCTATTTAACTAATAAGGAGTTTTTTTATATGAGAAAATTATTTACCAGCGAATCAGTTGGAAGAGGACATCCAGATAAAGTCTGTGATCAAATTTCAGATGCGATTTTGGATGCTTATTTAACCTTAGATCCATGTGCTAAAGTTGCAGTCGAAACAATGGCCAGTGGACACAACATCTTTATAGCAGGGGAAGTTAAAGCAACTGCTGATATTGATGTTATTGAAATTGCTAAAAATATCTTAAAATCCTTAGGATATTACACTAACGAAACAAGTTTTATCACAGACATCCGACACCAAAGTCCCGACATCGCTCAGGGAGTTGAATTAGGTGATGAAATCGGAGCAGGCGATCAAGGGATAATGTTTGGTTATGCAACTAACGAAACCGATGTTTATATGCCACTTGCGATTACAGTTGCACATGAACTTGTCAGGGTGGCTGAAAAACTTAGAGTTAGCGGAGATTTTGTATGAGCAAAAGCCGATATGAAATCGCAAGTTACCTTAGATTACAGCGATCCTGAACATACAAGTGTTGATACAGTTTTATTAAGCATTCAACATTCAAGTAAGTATGTTGAATCCGAATTTAAAGATTATATAGTGCAAAAAATCATTTTGCCAACATTACAAAAATTTAATTTAGATGCTCCAAAACACATCCTAATTAACCCAACCGGACAATTTATTATCGGTGGACCTATTGGGGATACTGGCTTAACAGGACGTAAAATCATTGTTGATACCTACGGTGGAGCATCGCGACATGGCGGTGGAGCTTTTAGTGGTAAGGATGCTACCAAAGTTGACAGATCTGCTGCATATGCTGCTCGATGAGTGGCAAAAAATGTTGTTGCAGCCGGTTTAGCAGATAAAGTTGAAATTCAAATTGCTTATTCTATTGGAATAGCAAAACCTATTTCGGTTATGGTTGAGACATTCGGGAGCGAAAAAATCGCTAAAGAAAAAATTGAAAATGCAATTATTAATACCTTTAATCTCACACCAAAAGCAATTATCGAAGCACTTGGATTAAGAAAACCAATTTATGCAAAAACAGCATATTTTGGACACTTTGGTAGAAATGATATCGATCTACCATGAGAGCGACTTAATAAAGTTGAAGAATTAAAACAATATTTAAAATAATTACCTAAGTTGACACTTTAAAATACTATAATATTAAGAAAGGATTTTATGGCAAAGTTTATCGATGAAGTTAGCATATTATTGCAAGCTGGTAAAGGTGGAGATGGGATGATCTCTTTTCGTCGCGAGGCGCATGTTGATAAAGGTGGCCCAGATGGAGGCGATGGAGGTCGTGGAGGAAACATCTATTTTGTTGGTGATTTAGGTAAAAACACCTTGCTTAGTTTTTACAAAAACAAGCATATTACAGCAGAAGATGGTGTCAAGGGTGGCCCAAAAAATCTTTACGGTGCTAATGCTAAAGATACTTATATCAAAGTTCCAATAGGAACCTTGGTATATAACGGGACGAAATTAATTGCTGATGTTATCAAAGCTGATCAAGCATATTTGGTAGCAAAAGGTGGAAAAGGTGGTCGCGGTAATAACAAGTTTAAAACCGCTAAAAACACAGCACCTAGAATTGCTGAAAACGGTATGCCTGGAGAAAAATACCAAGCACATATAGTCTTAAAAATTCTTTCTGATGTCGGTGTGGTAGGTAAGCCTTCAGCAGGAAAATCGACATTTTTAAATTCTATTTCAAATGCACATGCAAAAGTTGCAGAATATGAATTTACAACCTTAGTACCACAATTAGGAATGGTGCAATTTCATCAAAACTCTTTTACCGTTGCTGATTTACCTGGTTTAATTCAAGGTGCCGCATTAGGTAAAGGACTTGGAATTCAATTTTTAAAACACATCGAAAGATGTAAAGTCATCGCACATATTATTGATTTTGGTTCAGAAGATAAAAACCCGATTTTAGACTATGAAACTATTAATAATGAACTAAAATCATATAATTTAAAACTTGAATCAAAACCACAATTAGTTATAGCCAATAAATCTGATTTAGATGCTTTTAATGTGCATTTAAAATCTTTTAAGGATAAATATCCTGATGTTAAAGTTATTTCGATATCTGCAATTTTTCATCAGAACTTAGAAGTTGTTAAAGCTGCTTTATGTGAACTTATTTCAACTACTCAATTTCAGACAATTACTGAAGAAAATGATTCAGTAAAGGTTATAACTTATGAACCAGATTTTATTGTAAAAAATCCTTATAAAGGATACTTTGATGTTAGTGGAAAGAAAGTTGAAGAACTTTATTATAAAATTCCTATTAACACTTATGATAACTTAGTTCGCTTTAATAACATCCTTAAAAAAATCGGTGTATGAGACGAACTAATTCGTCGCAACATCCAAAAAGGTGATATCGTTGCAATTTATGGTTTTGAGTTCGAATGAGATGACCAAGAATAGGGGGTAATATGATATCTATGTTTAAGATTCTCCCGAAAAATCTGAAGAATCGGATTTGATTTGGAGTATCTTTAATCTTATTAAATGTAATTATAACAATGTTTATTCCAATTTTTATTGCTCAATTTTTACCTCTGTTGATTAATAAAAGTGGAACATATCACATAGTACTTTTCAATCATATAATTTATCAATCTACAAATTTTTCTAATACATTAGGTCTACTTTTAGGTGTTACCTTAGGATTAATCGCTTTTTCTTCTTTTGTATCAATGATGGGTCTTTTAATCATTGTCTGATCAGGAGAAAGAGCATCAAATTTTTATCGCGATAAACTGTTTGCTAAATACCAAAAGTTATCATTAAAAGAAATTGCACAAATTACACCAGAAAGTCTTATCACTCGGATCAACGACGATGTTGCAGTCTTTTGAGAGTTTTTAGTTGGAGCAAGCACTACCTTAGTTAAAGCTCCTTTTTATATCATTGCTGGTTTAGTTTTTGCATTTTTAACTGATGTTCCTTTAACATGAGCGATTATTGCCGTAATTCCTTTGCTAGTTTTTGTAATGTATTTTATCTTTAAATTTGTTCGACCATTAATTGCGCAAAACCGTAAAAACTTGGATGCAATTACCAAAGAATCTGATGAAAACATCCTAGGAATCAGATTTATTAAAGCATATAACCTGCAAGAGCAACAATATAGCAAATATCAAAGCGCAACCAATAAATGAAAAGTTAATGAACGCGGAATTTTTTCACTCTTTTCATTAGCAATGCCTGCATTTTTCTTTATTACTAACTTAATAATTATTATTATTTATGCTGTCGCATTTGTGACAATTCAAAAAAATCCAAATACTAATATCCCACAATTAATTGCTAAGATTAATACATTTATTGAATATGAATTTATTATCGCACTTGGTATCAGTAGTTTTAGTCAATTTTTAGGAACTTTTTTCCGCGCTCGTGTTTCTGCTAAAAGAATTTCATATGTCTATAACTTCAAAAGTTCAGATAAATTATTTCCAACACATCTTAATACAAATAACGATAAAAACAGCTACAGCATTGAATTTAAAAACTTGAATTTTAAATATTTTCAAACATCTGAAGATTATGTATTAAAAGATATTAATTTTAAAATTGATGCAGGTCAAACCTTAGGAATCATCGGACCAACTGGTGCTGGAAAATCTACCTTAGCAAACTTATTGATTAAAAATATGCAATATACTGACGGAAATATTTTAATCGATAACCAAGAAGTTAATAACCTTGATACCAACCAAATCCGTAAAGATGTCGGGATTGTATACCAAGATGCTTTACTTTATTCAGGTAGCATTAAATCTAATCTACTTTTTGCTAAAGAAGATGCTACTGAACTACAAATTCAAAAAGCACTCGATTCTTCATGTGCAAACGAATTTGTTAATTCGTTTGCAGATAAACTTGATCATGTTGTAGGACAACGTGGCAAAAACTTATCAGGTGGACAAAAACAACGTCTTTCGATTGCTCGAACCTTATTAATTGAACCAAAAATATTAATTTTAGATGATTCTACCAGTGCTTTAGATAACATAACTACTAAAAACCTTATTCATAATTTGTCAACAAATTATCAAACCACCAATATTATCATTTCACAAAAAATTAATTCTATCAAGCATGCTGATAAAATTATCGTTTTAGACAAAGGTAGAATCATTGGACAAGGCAGTCACGATGAACTCCTACAAACATGCCAATGATATGCTGATGTTAACTTTAACCAATTACAACAATAAGGAGCATAATGACTAAACATTCAAATTGACGTGCTTTTAAGGTTTGAATTTCTTTTATTAAAGAAGATAGAACTATTATTTATTGAGCATTATTGTTTTCTGTTTTAAATGCATTGGCTTATATTGGTGGCAGTTTTTTAATAGGATTTGTTATTAACCACTTTTTTGAACCTCTAGCAAAAGGTAATATCGCTTTTGAAAATATTTCTATCACACAGTTTGCTTTGACTCTTGCTGGATTAGGTGGATGTTATTTAATATATGCCATTTTTCGTTATTTAGAAAATAGCATTTATGCTAAAGTTGCCTTTTATGCAGCGGCAAGGGTGAGAAACAAATTAATGCATTCGCTGTTAGAAATGCCAATTAGTTATTATGATAATAATAAAACCGGGAACCTTATTTCAAGCTTAATTGTTGATTGCAATAACATCGCTTTATCGCTTTATCAAGGGCTAACCCAAGTTATTAATGCGATATTTAACATCTCGATTGCTATTATTGTTATGTCAATGGTATCTGTTTATTTAACATTAATTGTTGTTCCGTTTTCACTTTTGATGTTTGCATCAGTTGCAATTGTAATTAGACGTTCACAACCATACTTTATCAAAGTTCAAGAAGCATTTGGAGAACTTAACTCTTTTGTCGAAGAAATGTTAGCAAATACTAAGGTTACAAATGCATTTAACCGTCAAGAATTAATTAATAGTGAGTTAAAAAAGATAACCAAAAAAATTCGTCAAATTGCTTTTCGAGGTGATTTAATTACCAAGAGTCTTGAAACTATTTATTATGTGATTTCAAACTTAATTATCTTAATTATTACAGCCATTTCAGCAGTATTTTATTTATTTTCAGTCCCTGTTTTAGGTGTACCTGGGTTAGGTGCAGGGGTGGATGGAAAAGCAAC
This sequence comes from Mycoplasma sp. 4013, assembly GCF_054353875.1. Lineage (NCBI taxonomy): Bacteria > Bacillati > Mycoplasmatota > Mollicutes > Mycoplasmatales > Mycoplasmataceae > Mycoplasma > Mycoplasma sp. 4013. Next base: position 70,681 of record NZ_JBTHHK010000003.1, read on the forward strand.
TGCTGCATTAATTTTTACTTATACATCATTGAATTGAAACTTTATGGGACCTTTTCAAGCGGTATTAGGAACTGTATTTCAAGCACAAGTCGGAATTGCAGCAACTACCAGAGTTATTCGCATTTTAGATGCACCAATTGAATCGCATCAAAATGAAAAAATCCACATTGTTAAAATCAGATTTGATCAAAATGAGCAAAAATTCATTGAAACTAACACAAATGATCCATACGCGTTTGCAGCATATAAATATAATCAAAACAATACCGTTAGTTATGCATCAGTGAAAGGGGAAGTTGTTTTTGATAATGTTTTCTTTAAATATAATCCAAATTCTTCTAATTACCAACTTAAAGGAGCTTCCTTTAAAGCTGAGCAAGGAAAAGTGATTGCGATTGTAGGACCAACTGGTGCTGGTAAAACCACAATTATTAACTTAATTTCAAAATACTATGATTACCAACAAGGAAGCATTAAAATCGATGGAAATGAGCTAAAGGAAATCAATTCAAAAGACTTGAAAGACATCTTAACTATTGTGCTACAAGATTCCTTTTTATTCAATGAAACTATTTTAGCAAATCTTAAAATGACCAATCCAAATGCAAGTATGGAACAAATTGAACAAGCAACCCAAATGACACAAGCACACCACTTTATCCAAAATATGGAAAAAGGATATCAAACACAAATTGAACATAATGGAATGAATATTTCACAAGGTCAAAGACAACTGCTTTCTTTGTCGCGAGCAATTTTATCAAATCGTAATATTTTAATTTTGGATGAAGCTACATCTAATATTGATTCAAGTACTGAGCAGATTGTTCAAAAAGCAATGCTGCATCTGATGCAATATAAAACTTCATTTATTATTGCTCATCGACTTAGCACCATTAAACATGCTGATTTGATATTAGTAGTAAATGACGGAGAGATTATTGAAAGTGGAACACATGAAGAACTTCTAAATGCAAAAGGCTTTTATAATAATCTATATCGGTCACAATTTAGTAACTAATACAACCTATGGTTGTGTTTTTAATAATGTTTGTTTATACTAAAATTTGATATCATTTATCTGAGTTAATTTATGTTTATTAACAACTTTATTAACAAGTAAAATCAATATCTTTGCTTGTTTTTAAAATACACAACATAAGCATTTTTGGATTTTAACATTCTTAAAAAATTAACTTTTTACTTGAATTTATAGCACTAAAAATTTTTTTACCATATATATATATATATAAGAGAGTATAATTTTATTCTATGAATTTATTGTGTGTTTTTTTGTTATACAATTTTTATACAGTCAATATATATAAAAATAACAAAAACTACAAAATTAAATAAGTAAAATATAAAGGAAGAAATTATGACTAACAAAAGAAAAGGAATAATTTTTGTTTCATCTGCTGCAGTTGCCGCTACAACTTTCACAGGACTAACAATAGGAATTTTATATGATCGCAAACAAGCAAGTGATCAATATAAAACCTTATATAATAAAACTTTAAATGATATAAAAAGGGTAAACATCTCTGATGAAACTAAGAGGCTGCTTTTTGCAGATTTATCTAAATTACCAACTACATATAAGACCCCAAGACAATTTGAATATCTTGCAGAAATAAATAAGAAAATCACCGATGCAGCAGTTAATTCAGTAAATAACAAGTTAAATGAACTTGTGAATTTTGATTCTAAGGTTACTACTTTTACCAATCTTGATGATTTGATTACATTCAACGATGCTCTTGATAAATTACTTGAATTCGATAAATTACTTCCAAAACTTAATGATTCTAAGGATAAGGATGAACTTATTGCTCAGGCTGCACAAGCGACTAAACCAGAGCAAGTACAACCTTTAATTGATCGTCTTAAAGAATTAATTGATAAACAAGCAAAAGAGTTAGCAAAACTAAAAGAAAGCGTTGATGCTAAGATTGCTAAACTTCCATCAGTAATTCAAGATAACTTTTTAGATTTACGTGCTAGAGCAGGAGATGATAAAGAAAAATTACGTGAGTTATCTACTTTATTAGATAAAACTCAGTTAGTTGCTGATAAAGCAAAAGAAATTCAAAATATCTATCAAAGAGATGACGTATATCAAGATATGACTACATTAGCTCCAGGTGATGAACTACCTGGTGGACAACTTGATACCATTAACAAAAAAGTAGATGAAATCTTAAATTCAGAAGAAAATCGTGATTTAGAAGACTTAAGAAAGCAAGTACATGAGTTAAATAATGCTCTTGATGATGAAGCTGCTAAAAAAGATTTTTCAGATAAAATTGATAAAGCTGGAAACATCCCTGAACTTGTTGAGATTCAAAAACAAATTGAAGATAAACTTAGAGCAATTTCTGGGGTTGAAGGATTGTTAAATTCTAAAAAGAAAATTTTAAAAGACAGAGTTAACAAATCAAATTTACCTGAAATTATTAAACAAAGATATCTCGATGATATCGATAATGCTAACCTTTTATCAGATTTAGATAACATCGAAACTGAATTAAAAGGTGTTTTAGCAATTGAAGATGCTAGAAATGCTGCACGTGCTCAAATTGAAGCACTGAATAATCCACCTAGAAATGAACTTTTAAACGAACTTAATAATGCTAATACCTTAGAAGATATTAATAAGGTAGGACAAAAAGCACTTGATTTGTTAAATGTTGCTAAAAAAGAAGCCAGAACCAAAATTCGTTTACTAGATGGTGATTATGATAATAAAAACCGTTTAGATGTTGCACTTGTTGATGCTAAAACACAAAAAGATGTAGTTGATTTAGAATTAGAAGCAGAACGTATTTTCCAAAAAATTAAAGATAATACCCAAGATGATATTAATAAAATCGATCCTAATGGTGAATTTAGTCAATTTAAAAAAGAACTACAAAGCAAACTTACTGATTTAAATAATAATCCAAACGCTATAGCAAAAGACTATTTAGACTTATCTAAAAAAGCAAACACCGTTGATAACTATGAAGAAGCTAAAAAGCGTGCTAATGAATACTACAATAAATTAGATGATGAAAACAAAGCCAAAATTACTAAAGAATATAACACTATAAATTCAGCACAATTCGATCCTGAAAAACTTTTTGATCCTAATGATAAAACCACTAATCAAGCCTTTAAAGCAGTTTTAGATGCTAAGGAAAAAATCGAAGATATTTATAACTTCCAAGAAAACAAAAAAATAGCACAAGACGGAATCGATAAAATTGAAAATGCTACTAAAAAAGCAGAATTTAAAGATCGTTTATTAAAAGTAACTAACAATGCTGAATTAGCAGGATTAATTTCAGATATTAAAAACTACCACAAACTTGAATCAGATAATAAACTTACCAACGGACAACTTGAATATATTATTAATAAATACATCAAAGATCCTAAGAAGAAAGCAGAATTATTAAATAACCTTAAAAATGCTACAAGTGATTCAAGTGGAAAAACAATTGATAATCAAAATACCATTTTTGATAATCTTTCTAAAATCCGTAATGAAATTACTAATAGTATTGATGCACAAAACCAACTTGATTCACAAAAAGAACAAATTGGTGCTTTAATTGACCGAATTAGCGATCCTGCTAAAAAACTTGCTTTTCGTGATAAATTAGTTGATGTCAACGATCCAAATGCTGCAAATGATTTATTAGTTTCGATTGATAATCAAATTAAATTACAAAACGAACAATCACATTTAAACAACCTAGCTGATAATATCATCGATCCAAAAGCAAAACAAGAGTTTTTAAACAAAATAAATTCACTGCCTGATGCTGCTTCTGGCGCTGCCTTAGCAGAGCAAATTAATAAATCCTTAGCAGACCAAGATGCAGCACTAGCGGCTGCCAAAACTGCTGCTAAAGATAAATTAGGTTTATTATCGAATGCTAATCCAAAAAAACTAGATTTATATAACCAACTTTCTAATGCTAAAACACCACAAGAAATTAAAACTATTTCTGATCAAGTTGATTCATATATTAACGAACTTAAAGATCAAGCTAAAAAGGCTATTGCTCGCACCGAAGGTGGATTAACTGAATATAACGGAGATTTAAAGCAAAATTTAGAATCTTCTTTTGGTGCATCACAAGTTGAAGCCGCTATCCAAAATGTTATCGATCAAGCTAACAAAGCATTCTCAGATGTTCATGATAAAGTTATTGATACATTAGATGGAGATGGAAGCACAGCAAATCCTGGTCTTAAAGATACTGACAAAAAAGCTAAATATGCACAAGATATCATTAATTCAAATACCATTAAAGACTTAAATAATGTTTTAGATAAAATTAATAAATCTATTGCATATGAGCACGCTCATGATGCTGCTGATGCACAACTACAAAATGTGCAAGATCCACAAAAAGCGGCTGAATTAACCAAGGAACTAGAAGCAACCAAAGCCAACGAAGATACTCCGGGTGCGAATGCAATTTTAGATAAAATTAACCAACAAATAGAATCTGAACACAATGAAATTGCTAATTTAGTAGCACAAACTAAAGAACAAATCAAGAAATTATATAAACCAGAAAATATCGACTTATTCAATAAACGTGCAAATAAACCTGACTTAGGTTTATTAGATGCTCGTGATATGCTTAAAACCATCAAAAATACCATCGCTTTAGAACAAGATGAATTAGCTAATAAAAAAACACAAGCTCGCAAAGATACACAAGCTCGTTTATTAGCAGGCCCAAAACTTGATGAATTTAAAGAAAAAATCCAGAATGCACAATCTCAAGTAGCTGTTGATGGTGTTATTAAAGAAGTTGATGCATATTTACAATCTTTAAAAGATGATGCAAAAGCACAAGCATTAAAACTTAACGACAACGAAGGTCTTATCCGTGATATTGATGCTGCAATAACACAAGCAGCTATTGCTGCAGCTAAACAAACCGCAATTACTCGTTTAAACGATGCTAAGGCACAAGTATCGAATCGAATCGATGAAGTAATTAATGTTGTTGCTGCTGATAATAAAGCATTAAAAGATGCTTTAGCTGCTGCTGATAATCAAACACAAATTAATCAAGTAAATAATGACATTGATGCTAAGTTAGCTGCTTATAATGCTGATACTAAAGCCGATGTAGCCCGTTTGAATAACCCCGATGCTGATCACATCATAACTTCCGAACACTGAACTACCCAATCCATTTCAAAACAACAACGTGATCGTGTTTCAGATAAAATAAATTCTAGACTTTCAGAATATGATGCTACCCTCGCTAAATTAGTCGGTGATAATACAATGCATAAAAAATATGCTGATATTAAAGCGGCTATGGATACATCAAAAGTTAAAGAACAACAAATTCTTGACTATATTTCTGAAATGAATGCTGCTTTTGAAGGACAAAAACAAAATGATTTAGGATTACTTTCTTCCGTTACAAACAACGAACAAAAAAGCGTCTTGAATCAAATGGTTAATACTGCAGCAACCATTCAAGATTTAAACGATGCTAAAACTGCAATCCAATTACAAATTCATAAAGAAGCAGTTTTAGCAACCTTAGATTCTAAAAAACTTTTCCCTGAACAAAAGACTTCATTTAATGTATCTATCAATGGAGCACAAAGCGAAGATGCATTGAATCAAGTAATCAAGGACTTGGAAGTCAAGGATGTATATAACCGTGCTTTACAACCACAAATTAATGCTGCAACTGCTGCTAATAATAATATCGACTTGGATGAATCAAAAGCAACCAAAGATGAATATGCACAATTAATCAATGATGCTCGAAGCAACGAGGATGTTGCTGCTGTTATGGCTAAAATCAAAGCATTCTTAGATGCTAAAAAGGCTGAAGCAAAAACTCAAGTTGATAAACTTACTGGTAGACAATCTAGAGAAACCGAGCAAGGTAATCTTGATAGCACCCAAAGTGAAAGTGGATATAAACAAATTAAAGATGCAGCTGCTAAAATCTTCTCAGATGAACAAGCTGATTTAAAAAAACTATTAAATGGATATACATATACTGATAATAATCAAAAAGTTCAAAGTGTAACAGGGGTAAGTGATCAAAGTTTTAAAGATGCTGCATTAAAAGCAATTGATAATGCTGCTAATATGGGAGAGTTAGATGCAGAACGCATTAAAATCAATAATCAAAAGACTCGTGAAGGTATTCAAAAATTAATTGATACAATTCAAGAAAGTACTAATAAAGCAAAACTGCAAAATGATTTAAATCAAGCTCAAAATGCAGAAAGTTTACAAAAAGTCGAAACTGAAGTTAATAATAAACTTACAGATCAAAGTAATCAAGTTACTGCTTTAAAAGCGCAAGTTAAAGAAAAATTAAATGTTTTAAATAGTTCTAATAGTGTAAGAAGCAAAATTGAAAGTACTATTGATAACCAAACTCAAATCTCTAAACTAAAAGAGGATTCACAAAAAATTGATACTGAACTAAAACGCATACGCGATGAAGTACAAAAAGAAATTACCCAAAAGATTCAACCTACTAATCGAAATAACGAAAATCCTGGTCATCTTAATAAGTATAACGAACTTCAAGAACAAGTTAAAAACGCTCGAACTGATGAAGATTTATTAAGAATTAAAAATACTATTATCCCAGATTACCTTAAATCAGTTGTTGCACAATATAAAAGTAAAATCGATAGCAGTTTAGATGCAACCGATGCAAAAGAATTTGATACAAAACTGCAAACAGCTGAAAAATTTGTTCCTACTGCAGCAACTCAAGGTTCTGGGGGTTCACAAGGTGGTTCAACAATACCTGGAAGTGGGTCTACCAGTTCAACTACCCCTGCTACCAAAGATTTATCTACTGTCAACCAAATTGATGATGTTCTAAAACAAGCTCAAGATAAATTAAAACAAAATGCAGAAACCCTTAACAATAAAGTTGAAGATGCTAGCAAAAAAGCAGAATTTACCAAAGAATTAAATGATGCATATAATCAAACTAATACCGGTTCAGTATTTGTTAATAAACTTGAAAAGATTAAAGAAGTTTATGACAAGATTCAAACACAAAGACAACTTGAAGAAACTAACTTAAAAAATCTGAAAGCACAAATTACTAACCAAATTAATGCATCACTTAATGATTCTGCTAAATCTGCTAAAAAGACTGAATTAGAAAATGAATTAAAATCAGCAGATACATCTACTAAAGCAAATGATGTAAAAACAAAAGTAGAAAAAGAAATTACCGATGCTAAAACTACAGCAACAGCAGTAATTGAAAAATTAAAAGGTAATAACAGATACGATAATTTAAAACAAAGACTTGACCAAAGTAATGATTTAAATAACATCAATACCATCCAAGCTGAAGCAAACAAAGTTTTAAATGACTATAAAAATGAAGTTACTGCTGCGATTAATCAAGTTGAAGATAATTCTACTAAAACCAGATTAACAAGTGAAGCAAATGATACCAGCAAACAAACATATACTGAATTATCTAACATCAAAAACAAAGCACAAATCAAATACAAACAAGAACAAATTACTAAAGAAATTAATCAATTATGAAACAAAGATAATTACCAAAATCAAGTTAACGCCACCGATGTTACCTTAGATAAATTAAACAACATCGAATCGCAAGTTCAAGCCGCTAAACGCAATCAAGATACTCAATTAGCTCAAGCTAAAACCGAGGCTAAACAATATATTGATAAAGCAAGCAAAGCAAATCAATATAATAACGAGCTACAAAATGCTACTACCTTAGATGCTGTTAAAACTGTTAAAGATAAAGCGATTAAAGATGTTGAAACTGCTAAGAATGCTGCATTAGCTGAACTAAATAAACTACAAGGTTCTCCAGATTATAATACCTATAATCAACTTATCAACGATACATCTAAAACAGAAAGTGCTTTAAATCAACTTAAAACTAATGTTGAACAAAAAATATCACAAGCTCGCACTGATGCTGAAAATGCTATTAATGCTACATCTGCATCTAATAAAGCAGAATTAATTAAAGAATTAAAGGATGCATCTAAAACAGATACATATGCAAAAATTAAATCACTTGAATATGCTGCTAAGGTTCAAGAAAAAGCCGACCCAATTAAAACAAGTATTTCAAGCATTTTATCAAGAGACCAAAGTCCATATACTACTCGATTAACTAGCATCACTTCTACTCATCCGACATCTGAAGCAGATATGAATCAGAAACTTAATGAACTTAATCAATTATCTGCTGATGTAACTACAAAAAATCGCGAACAAACCGTTGCAATCCAGTCTGCTTTACAAGCATTTAACCAACAAGTAGAAAAAATCGATGTATCGACTGATAAAAAGAATGAATTTAAAAACCAAGCAGGAAGCAGTGATCCACAAACTATTAAAGATGCTGAAAATAAAGTTACTGAATATCTAAATTCTAAACAACAAGAAATTAATAATTTACTGAATAAATTTATTCCAGTGAATGAAAACGGAAACAACCGTAAGCAATTTGAAAATGATTTAAAAGGTGCTCACAAAGAATCTGAATATAATGCTTTAAAAGCAAAAATTGAAGCTAAATTTAACGATATTAAAGCAAAAGCTGAAGTTGCAAACAAAATCTTTGGTAATGAAAAAGATTCAGAATTTAATACTGCTAAAACAACCGATACCGAAAAAGCATATACAGATTTTACTAACAAAATAAACCAAGAATTTAACAACCTTAAGAACCAAACCAAAGCTTCTTTGGATGGTATCACTAATACTTCTGAAAAAGCAAAATTACAACAACAAATTGATTCAGCACCTACTAAAGCAAAAATCGAAGAAATCAAAACTCAGATACAACTGCAAAAAGACAAAGAATCTGCACTAAACGAAGCAAATAAACTTTCAGATTCTAATGTTCAAAAACAAACTATTATTAATGCTATAAATAATGCTACTACATCTGCTGATGTAAATAATCAAAAAACTGCTGCAACAAATGCTTTAAAAACTATTAAAGATAAAGCAACTAATGATTTAAATAAAATTACTGGTGACGTAGCACATGTGCAAGCGCAACAAAACTTACAAAATGCTACCACCGAAGATCAAATTAAAGCAGTTGAAAACACTATTGCAACAACTCTTGCAAATAAGAAAAACGAAGTGCAAAATGAAATCAATCAACTTAGTTCAAATCCTTCAAGTCTTTCTACAACTGGTAAAGACACCATTAATGATTTAAATAATTTAAAGAAGCAAGTTATTGAAGAAGCTAAAAAACAAGCAAAAACTGAAGTAGATAAAATTGCTGCAAATAATTCAGAAAAAACTAAGTTAGAATCACAACTTAATAAAGTTGCATCAGTTGAACAAGCTAATGAAATCAAAAAGCAAGCTGTTGCTCAACAAAATCATGACCAAGCACTTGCTAGTGCCAAAAATAATGCATTACAAATTGTTAATAAATTAGCAGATACAAATAACAAAAAGAATGAATTAAAAAATGCGATAAATGCAGCAACTGATCCTACCGTTGCACAAGCAAAAGGTCAAGAAGCACAAAATATTTTAAATAATCTAAATAATGAATTCACCAAAACTAAAAACCGTTTTGATGCTAATTCAACAGATTCAGTGTTTGTAGCAAACCAACATCCTGCTGACAATGAAAAAGCAATTACTGATGCAACTACTGCTTTAAAAAACGAATTAGCAAAAATTAAGGATAACGCATCTGCTGCTGTTGAGAAGTTAAAAGTTAATACAAGCGCAACAAATGATTCTTCTGAAAATAACGATTATAATCAATTAAAAGAAGCACTTAATAAATATATTACCAATAATCAAATTAATGATCAAGCAACCGAAAGTGCTTTAAATAACATCATTAATCAAGTAAATCAAAAACTTAATAATAAAAAATCAGCTGTAAAAACCCAAGTTGATGCACTAACACAATCGCAAGAAAAAACCAATTTAGAAAATCAACTTAAACAAAATGATTTAACTAAAGATACCTTAGTAGATATTGAAAATAAAGCCAAAAGACAAAAACAAGTTGATGATACTATTGCATATATTAATAATAAAAAATTAAATTCTGATGGGGTTAATAACCAAAGTATTATCCCTGATACTGATAAAAATAACTTTATTAATCGAGCAAAGCAACCAAACGCAAATCTTGAGCAAATAAAGCAAGAAGTTGATAATAAATTTAATGAAATTAAAAATTCTTTAAAAGCTGCTAAGGATGCTGCAAAAGTAGAAATAAATAAACTTCCTGTCTCACAAAGAACTAATTATCAAGTTGATACGCTTACAAAAATAGATGATGTTAATGCTAAAAAAACACAAGCAGAGTCTACTTTAAATACTATTCGTAATGATGTACAAACTGAAATTAATAAACTTGGTAGTTCACAAAAATCTTATTTAGAAAGCAAAAAGAATCAAGAAAACAACGACGGACAAAAATTATTAGATCTAAAAGAAGAAGCAAAACGAATTAAAACCAAATCAGATGAAGTTAGCTCTTATATCGATTCACAATTTGCAAATAATAATGCTCAAAAAACTTACTTTAAAGGTCAAGTAAATTCAACAAACGGAGATAACGAAACAAAACTAGATTCATTAAAAGCAAAAATTACTAAGGTTGCTGCTAAGGTTACTGATGTACAAAATACATTAAATTCAGCTGGATTGCCACATAATGAAGTATTACAATTTACTACTGAACTAGGTAATGCACATGATGAAAGTACATTAGATACTTTAAAAAACAAAATCTTAGTTGCTAAGGCTAAAAATGATGCACAAAGTGAAATTAATAAATTAGATAATAATCAAAAATCAACCTTACAGAGTGAATTGACAAATAATAGAACCCAAAGCATTGATTCATATAATACAATCAAAAATAAAGCAGTACAACTTAAAAAAGATATTGATGCAGCTCAAAGTGAAATTAATAAATTACAATATGGTAACCAAACTGATTTAAAAACTAAATTATCAAATGCTAAGGATTCATCAACTGCAACAAAAATTAAAAATGATGCAATTACTTTAAAACAACAAGTTGATGCTGCTAAATCACAAATTGATACTATTTTAAACGACAGCAAATATGCATCTAAGAAAAATGACTTAATTAACAATTCATTATATAATGCAACTGATAAAAATAGTATAGATTCTGCTGTTAATGAAGCTAAAAAGTATAAACGTGGTGAAGAAATAAAAGAACTTAAAGATCAAATATCTGGATTGATAAATCGCCTAAGTGATCAAAGTAAGAAAAATGATTTTACCAACAAAAACAATGCAGTAAATAATCACGATTATACCAATGAATCAACTTATAATAGTGATACATCTACTTTAAATAATTTAAAAGCAGAAGTTTCAAATTATTTAAATCAAAAGAAAACTGAAGCACAAAATCAACTTAACCGTCTTAGTTCAACTGGTGCTACCAAAGTATCTAACTATGATTCATTGAAGAATTTAGTTAATTCAGATAATACCACCGAAAGCCAATACCAAAAAGTAGTTACTGATGTAAATTCAGAAATTAATAAACTTAAAGATGATGCTTTAAAAGAAATTAATAAACTACCAAAAGAAATTATTCAATCAAATAATTTAATGGATGGATTAGATGCTACTAATGTAACACAACAAACAATCGAAAATAAAAAGGCTTTAGCAATAGCTCAACAAAAAAATAAGGAAAATATTGCTAATACGATTATTAAACGTCTCGATGGAATCGATGAGCAAAGTAAAAGCAAATTAGCAGATGAATTATCAAAAGCTAAAACTGATACAGAAAAGCAAGATATCATTGATAAAGCACAAGCATCATATACTAATACCATTAATGATATTAAAGATGCTTTGGGAATATCTGAGATTAATCAACAAGGTAGTGGTGAAACTAAAGATCAAACATATAAAAATATCCTACAAATTAATGATGCTAAGAAAAAAGAAATTGAAAAAGCGATATCTGATGGAGATAGTGCTAAGTTAGCAGAGATAAAAAAAGAAATTGATGCTAAGAAAAAAGAAATCGCTGATAAAGCCAAAGCAGAAGAACAAAAAAGATATAATGATGCTGTAAGCAAATCACAAAAAGCATTTAATGATCATGGATTATTAGGTTCTAATAGTGGATATTCTAATATATATACAGATGAACTAAAAAATCTTGCTGAAAGTTTAAATGAAAAGCGAGAATCAATAATAAAAGATAATACTTTATCGCAAGATGAAAAAATCACTAAATTAACAGACATTGAAAAACAAGCTAATGCTATATTCATGGGTATAAGAAATCGTTTATCTCACTACTTAGAGGTAATTAAAACAAAAGATCCATCATTTTATAGTTATTATTACGAAGAATATATTCATCCTTTTAAAAGTATTAGAGATATCGATTATGCAACATTTAGATATCAAGAGATCATCAATAAATACAATGAATCACAATTTAATGATCAAAAACAACAAATTCAAAATCTAAGAAATCAACTTAAAAACATCATCGCTCCTTTAGATGGTGATGCAATGTATTCGCAACTATTTACACAAGCAGATTCTACTACAGATAACTCATTAGTATCTAAATTCCAAAATATAGTCAGTGACAGACTTGAAAAATTAAGACATGAAGCTCTTGCTGCAGTTACTGCAAAACTTGGTGATGCTACAGCAGCTAATAATAATAATAATAAACGTGCTGATTGAAACAACCGTATCAATAACAGTTCTACTAATACTTATAAAGCATTTAAAGCAATTATGGATGAAATTAATAGTTATGTTCCAAATTCACAAACTGATGCATATGTTGGTGAACAAGGTGATCACGACGCTAATGTTGCTAATGGTAATTTCTTTGATACCAAATCAAATCCATTATTCGGATGACAACGATTTAGATTACCTGATAATGTACAAAAACAACTTTCGAATGCAATTGCAAATTCGACTGGTGATGCAAAAATTGCTGCACAAAAGAAATTCTTATATTCTTTATTTGACTACCGTTCATTCCAAGTCTTTAAAGAATATCTATTAAACAACTTCTTTAAGGTAAATCCACAACCACTTACTGCTGATATTACTTTCGATGTAAGTAAAAAAATCAAAGAGTGAGCACCTACCCAAATATCTGGTTTAGAAACAGGTGATTCACATATCGGAAATTACTACAAAGAACTTGCTTTAAAATGATATCGCTATGTAACTAGTCCACAACCTGGTAAGGAAACTACAAATCAACCACAAGTTACTTTATTTACCAAAGAACAAGCAAACTTCATGATTGGAGAAGTTATGAACCCACGTGCTAAGAAGTTTGCTCGTAATGTTATTGTAGAATCAAAACGACTTACCTTTAATCAAAAAGTTAAATATTTAGACTTATTGGCTAAATCCGTTTCTAGAAATGACATCTTAACAGTATTGAGAAAAGTAAATGCAGATGATCCAACCTTACCGACATCTATTTCGCCAAACTATTCTGCTTCACATTATTGAAAATATGATGATACCGACTGAATTAGAAACAATATCCCTGGTTCAAGACTTGATCCAGCTTGACCACAACTTTATAGTATTGACACAAGTTATGGTGGAGTATATATGAACTTTGATAAAATTAAATAGGATTATAAAACTAATGCAATTTGCGTTAGTTTTATTTAAATCTGATTTAGAAAAATTTTTGTTTTGTTTGTTTTGGTATGATATAATAAAAATAATGGATAAAAAGCAAGAAATAAAATTTATTGATTTATTTGCTGGTATAGGTGGATTTCGACTTGGTTTAGAAAGTAATATAACCAAGTGTGTTTTTGCTTGCGAAATTGATGCACATGCAGCAACAATGTATCAAGCAAATTTTGGTGATGATCCTAGTTGCGATATTAGCAATCTGGATGCTAAGAATATTCCAGATTTTGATATCCTATGTGCTGGGTTTCCTTGTCAAGCATTTTCGATATCAGGAAAGCAAAAAGGATTCGACGATGCAATTCGTGGAACCTTATTTTTTGATATCATTAGAATCCTAAAGGAAAAGAAACCAAAAGCATTCATCTTAGAAAATGTTGCTAATTTATTAAAACACGATAAGGGAAATACCTTCTTTATTATGCAAAAAACATTAACTGAATTAGGATATACAGTTTCATACAAAGTTTTAAATGCAAAAGATTTTGGTGTTGCTCAAAATCGAGCAAGAATTGTAATCGTAGGAAATAACCAAGGGAAAGTGTTTGATTTTGATAAAATCAAAATCAATCCAGTTAGTTCAATGAAAGAATTTTTAGATAAGGATGCTAATGAATATCTAAATCAAAATGAATACACATTATTAGATCAATCACAAATAAAAATACAAAAATCTGGATTGATTTTTATCGGATATCGAAATAAAAAGATTCGTAATAAAGGTATCGATAAAAAAACCTTACATCTATCAAGAGTGCATAAGCAAGTGAATCGGATTTATTCTTCAAGAGGACTAGTTCCAACAATAACATCGCAAGAAAAAAGTGGAAGATACTTTATTTATGACAACAATAAAGTCAGAAAATTAACCTTAAATGAGTGTTATAAGCTGATGGGTTTTCCTGATGACTTTAAGAAAATTGGGTCAACTTCAAAATTATATGAAAGAATCGGCAATAGTGTTTGTGTACCGATGATAAGGCAAATTGCTAATGAAATGATACATCAGTTTTGAGATAATAGGGAGAATATGGATATAACAACATTTTTAGAAAATATTTATAAAGAGTCTTTGACTTTCACATCAGTTGACAAAACAAATTTAAATAATAAACAAAAACATAATATTCAAATAATAGTTGATCACGAAGAAGGTTATAAAGGGGTTTTTACAGTTTTAGTTACTTCCTTAGTCTATAAAATTCTACATCCACATCAAGACATTAGATTACATCAAGCAAATATGAAAAATGGATATAGTGGAAGAAGTTTTGATGCAAAATATATTACACCTTTTTTAAAACAAAAACAGTTTTTAGGTGCAATGAAGGAATCAGGATGAACAACTAGAACCTTAGAACAAAATTTCGCTTATAATTTAGATTATCCAGGTAAAATAAGTAACATAGATATCAAGAATGCATTTTTAAGTATTTTATATGATGTGCAAGAATTAAATATTGATCCACGGTTATATTTAAAATCTCTGTTTGCATTAAGTATTAAACAAAAAGAGATAAAATCTGTGAATATTTTAAATCCCTTTGCTAATAAGACACAAATAACAATTGATGATATTATTAATCTTTTAAATCGACATTTTTATTACAATTATAAATCACGCGGTGCATCAATTCTACCTGTTATTGCTTTATATAGCATCTATCAATGTATCCTAAAAGAAAATCATAGATATAAAGACAAAATTTTAAATCCACTTAGTTCGCACTACAGTAGTGATAAAAGTTCCAAGAATGTTGCTGATATAATCATCAAAAATAAGGATGGTTCACTATTTGAAGCAATTGAAGTTAAATTTAATATAAAAGCTAATGATATATTACTTGCCGATTCATACATAAAGTTTAAAAACACTAGTATCCAAAGATTTTATTTGCTTTCTACGGTAAAGCAAGATGAAACAGAAAGAATTAATCAACTTATCAATAAAATCAAACTTGAACACGGCTGTCAAGTAGTTGTAAATGGTGTATTAGAATCGATAAAGTATTATCTAAGACTTTTGCATAATACTGAAAATTTCATCGAAAATTATATTAACAATATGAAAGAAAACAACGAGATAAATTCTGAGCATAAAATTGCTTGAAATCATATAATTAATGATTTTAAAAATACATAAATATGTTTAACAACAAAAGGAGTATAATATTATAATACTTCGAGAAAGGATGATATGAAATATTTTAAGTCAAACTTATTAAAATATATATTAGCTATCTCTCTTTCTTCTATCGGTTCTGAAGCATTTAAACTTAGTAGTTCATTATATATCTTTAAATTTACTGGTGATTTTTGAATCGTTTCTCTGCTTTATATTCTAATGCAACTTCCTACCTTAATTACTTATTTATTTGCTAATAAAATTATAAAATTTTTAAAAGATAAAAATGCTTTATTTTTGGCAGATATATTAAGTGTTATAACACTTATCATTCCCTTTGTTGCTTTCTTTTTTATATTCAAAAATGCACATACACCTTGATTTTCTTACTTATTACTTTCTATTAATATATTAATTTCCTTAATTCACTCATATCGATTTATTCATCTAAAAAATATTGTATATCATTATGCTAGTTCACAAAAAGAGTTAAGAAACATTAATACTGGATTTTCGATAGCTATTTCACTTGGAATATTCATATCACCAATACTTTCTTTATTTTTTGTGTATCTGGAATTTTATTTATTAATCCTATTCAACTAAAGTAGGACAAAAAGATTAACAATTAATTCTGTTAATCTTTTTGTCCTACTTTATAATTAGTTGTTAATCTTTTATTCCTACTTTAAAACGGTATTAATGTTATTTCATTATTCTACTGAAACTTCTGCACCAGCAGCAACTAATGTTGCTTTAATTGATTCAGCTTCATCTGAGTTAACATTTTCTTTAACTACAGCAGGAAGTGCATCAACAACTTTTTTAGCATCCATAAGTCCAACACCTAAAACTGATTGAACAGCTTTAATAACTTGAACTTTCTTTCCACCATCTGATTTTAATACAACTTTGAAACTTGTTTTTTCTTCAACTGCAGCTTCTGCTGGGGCAGCAGCTACTGCCATAGCGGCCATCGGATCAATTCCAAATGCTTCTTTCATTGCTTCTACAAGTTCCATTACTTCTTTAATAGACATTTCTTTTAATGATTCTACAAATGTTTCTTTAGTTAATTTTGCCATAATATATTCCTTTCGTTTATTTGATATTTTATTTATTATTCTGTAGCAGGTAAATTTTCTGCATATATTTTAAGTGCCATACCTAGTTGTTGTAATGGTGACATCAATGATCTTGCAAGAATAGCAAGTGCTTCATCGTATGTAGGTAATGTCGCTACATCTTTAACACCTTTAGCATCAACAACTTTACCATCGAAGGTTCCGGCTTTAATTACCATTAATTTATGTTTTTTAGCAAATGCTGTAAGTAATTTCGCTGCTGACATTTCATCGTTTTTTGAAAAAACAAAGATGTTTGGACCTACTAGAAATTGTTCTAAATCACCTAAACCGGCTGCTTTTGCTGCAAGTTTAAATAAGCGATTTTTATATACTTTAACTTCAACATCTAATTTAGTAGCTTCATTTCTTAAATTTTCTAATTCAGAAACTGATAAACCACGGTATTCAGCAAAAGCTAGTGCTTGTGATTCTTGAATCTTTTGTGAGATTTCTAAAACAACTTCTCTTTTAGCTAACTTAAATTTTGATTCTGACATAATGCCCCCTTTCGCATAATTAAGCAATACAAGAGCAATCTTAAGGATACACTTGGTAACATAATTAAGCAATTTTGCCGTTACTGTCTTGATGTATTGCAAAATAATTATATTAAAATAGTAAAATTATGTAAATTTTTTTATTTTCTTTTTTTGCTTATATATAGTATAAAAAAATTAATATTTTAAAAATCACCCAATTGATGATTTTTAAAATTGACTTATTTTGCTTTATTTTGAGTTGTTTCATTTGCTTTCTTATTAGGTTCTCAAGTAAATGGTTTTAAAGCTTCATAAATAGCTTTTTGAGCATCATTTGGTTTTGTTGCAACAGTTTTATAGTAATCTTTCATTATACCACTTTCAAAACCTCCATATGATGAATTACCACCGATTAAAACATATGACTCTGATCATGCTTCATTTGATGCAACCGGATTTCCATTGTCGTCTTTGGTAAACATAACACCTTTAACATTTGCATCAAAGTTACCAAATAATTTACCTGTTTGTTCTAAAACACCTTTACGATCTTGTTTTTTATCATTTTCTTTATTTTGATTGATGTTTAAAAGTCCATGACTAGCAATATCGTTAAAATCATCAAAGTTATCCCCAATACGCATTACAGTTTTTAAAGCAACATTATTTCCGAAACTACCATTATCAGAGTTTTCACCTGATAAATCTCATCCTTTACTATTTACAAGGTTCATTCTTGCTTCTTTATTAGAGTTAACAACTTTTTCTTTATCAACTTCTTTTTCAACTGTTTTTTCACTTCCGTCTGCTTGTTTTTCAGTAACAGTTACTTTTTCTTTTACAACATTACCTTTTGAATCTTTAACTTTAGTTTTGTCAATTGCTGTTCAAGGTTTAGCATTAGATAAGTCTACCCCTTGCATTCAGAATGCTCATTTAGGTAGGTATTTAGCATCTAATCCTGCTTTTTCAAGATTTGAAATAGTTGCATCTAATTCAGTTGCTTGGTCACGATTAGAATTATACATTACAACTCCACCGTGATTTCATACATATTTAATAAAATCAATTGCGCCAGCAATTGCTGTTGATACTTCATCAGTAACAAATTGATGTCATGTTTTAGGACTAAATGAAAGTCCATTAGCAGTTAAATAATTTTGATATCCAAAATTATTTAAAATGGTTTCATCGATATCCATAAATACAACCGGAATTGCTTTACCTGTTTCTGGATTAGTAACAGTTACTGATTTATCTGTTACCTTTACTTTATCAGTATCAAATAATGTTTTTTGTCCTTGCACCATAGCATCAAATTGTTTTTGTGCCGAACGGTATTGTCCTAATGTCATTGCATCTTTTTCAGCCGAAATGCTATTTCAAATGTTTGAATTTACTCTGATGCTTTTAAAATCAATTTTAGCATTTTCGTGAGTTTCTGGATGACAAGCAACAGCAACAGTTACTGATGCAACCGTTGCTGAAACTGCTCCTAAACTTAAGAATATTTTTTTAAATTTCATTAAATCTCCTTTTAATGTTAATATTCTTAATTATATTATTTTTTTATAAAAAACACAGCTGTTTGCTGTATTTTATTGGGATATTATATTATTTTGATAAATTACGTGTGCGAACGATTGTATAAGGCATTAAGGCCATAAATCTGGCTCTTTTAATTGCATTAGCAACCTTTCTTTGGTGTTTTGCACAAGTTCCGGTCATTGATTTTGATTTAATTGATCCAGTTCCAGAAATATATTTGAATAATAATTCAACATTTTTAAAATCTACATAATTAACTTTTTCTTCACAGAAAGCACATACTTTTTTTCTATTTGAGAAGTTCTTTTTACGTTTAATGTAAGCCATAAATCTCCTTGGTTTAACTAAAATATATCAATATCATCATTAACATCTGATTCTAAATCACCTAAATCGTGTAATTTTTCTTCAATTGGTTTTTTATTTGGGTACTCTTCAACTACAGGATTTGGTGAAAATGACTGTGATGATATTGGTTCAACTTTTTCCGTTGAATAAGTATTTTTTGGATATGAACTGGTACCAGTAAATGGACTAGTGCCGATAAAATCATCAGAAGAACGATTTTTAGCACGTTCATCAGTAACACGTTTTGATTCTAAGAAGTAAAAAGTATCTAAATGCACATCCAAACTTCTGATTGTTTGATTCGATGTACGTGACTGATAAGAACTTGATTGTAAATTACCTTCTACAGCAATTAAGGTTCCTTTTGGAACTGAATTTTTTAACAAAATTGCTGAATGTGAAAATGCAACAATAGGAATAAAATCAGTTATTTCATTGCGACTTTGGCTTCTGCGTGTTACTGCAAGTGTAAATCTTACTCAAGCAACACCTGATGATGTAGTATTTAATTCAATATTTGTAGTTGTTCTTCCGATTAAAATTACTCTGTTCATAATTACCTTTTACTTATTTATAGATGTTTCAGCTGGTTTACTAACTCTTGGACGTCTTCTAGGTTTTTCACTTTCCTCGTTAACTTTAACTTCTCTTTTTACATATGTTCTTTTTGGTTTAGATTGTTTTACTTCTTTTTTTGGATGCATCCCTCTTTCAGTATCTAAGTTAATTAACAATGTTCTTCAAATATCTTTAATAATATTTGCCCGACGGGTAAATTCTGCAGGTGCTTTGGCATCTGCCTCTACATGTGCTAAAACATATTGTGCATGTTTTGATTTATTGATTTCATATGCTAATTCGTGTCTTTCTAGTTTTTCAGCTTTTTTTATACCCTTGCCGAAAACTTCTGAAAGCAAGTCAAAAGCAACTTTTACATCCGCTTTTGGATTCACGATCATCATAATTTCGTATTTAAACATTTTTCTCCTTATGGTCTTTACTGGGCTAAATTAGCCAAGGAGTATCTAATATAATACTCATTATTAATTTTATCATTTTCTTGTGTTTTGTTACTATAATATAAATTAAATTTATAGACAGGTTGCTTTATACTTTATATTCTTATAATCCTGTATCAAAGGGATAAAAGTTCTGTAATTTAGTGTTATTTGTAAATTTAAATTTTACTCAAATAAAAAATTTACAAATAATTGTCATTAAAACATTAAATTATAATATTTATTATTGCATAAATCAACAAAAATTTATAGAAAGTAATTATATAAATTTCTATAAATTTTTTAAATTTTTCTTACAAAATATTGTATTATTATTGAATATGAAAAATTTAGTAATAGTCGAATCCCCTAATAAAGTTCAAACCATCCAAAAATATTTGGGTGATGAATATAAAGTAGTTGCTTCAGTTGGACATTTTTTGAAAATGAAAACCGAAGGTATTTATGGACTTGGAATTGATTTTGAAAATTGAGAACCAAAATATTCATTAGATTCAACTAAGAAAAAGGTAGTAAAAGATATTAACGAGTTAGTTAAGCAAGCAGAACATATTTATATTGCAACTGACCCAGACCGCGAAGGAGAAGCAATCGGAAGTCATTTGATTTCCTATTTTAAACTTGAAAACAAATATTCAAGAATAAAATATAATGAAATTACCAAGGATGCTATAAAACATGCGATTCAAAAACCAAACTCACTTGATAATGATTTAGTTGCTGCACAAAAATCACGTCGTATGCTTGATCGCATTATCGGTTTTAGAGTAACTAATTTAATTAAAAATAAGTTTAAAAATTCTCCCGGCACACCTACTGCAGGACGTGTGCAGTCAATTGCTCTAAAATTAGTTGTAGACCGTGAACGAGAAATACAAGCTTTTATCCCTGAAAAATACTATAAATTAAATGCAAAACTTGTTAATAATGAAGTTTTAGCAAATTATTTCAATCCAAAAAATGATTCAGAACATCGTGATTGAATTTATCCGAGTCAAATTGATCAATATAAAGCTGATATTAAAAAAACTAAGAAAATTTTAACGGTTACTGATATTAATGTTTCCAAACGTAAAATCGGTGCTATTACCCCACTAAAACAATCTGTTTTATATAAAAAGAGTCCGTTTAGTGCTGCAACAACCCAGGCTATTGTGCAAAGATTATATGAAGGTTTTGGTGACGGTGGATTAATTTCTTATCCAAGAACCGATTCAACCCGTATGTCTGCTTCATTTGTATCAAATGCACAAAGTTATATAACTACAAAATGAAGCAAAGACTATGTAGCTAGTGAAATAAAAGGATTTAGTGGTGACCAAGATGCTCATGAAGCGATTCGACCAACTGATGTATCTATGACACCGCAACTACTAAAACAAACATATCCTAATATCAGTGAATCGGAGTTAAGAATTTATAAGTTGATTTACGAAACCACCTTGCAGGCACTAATAAAACAACCAATTCGTGAATCAAAAGCATATACATTTGATAACAACGGATATCAATTTCGACAAACTTATTCAAAAGTTATTTTCGATGGATATTATGTAGTTTCTGGTTATGAAAATGATAACAAAGATCCAAATTATAAACTTCATCAGCAAGTAGATGTTGAAAGTTTTAATTTTGAAGATCATGAAACTAAGCCTGCTCCGAGATATAATGATGGTAGTTTAATTGAAATGCTTGATATTATCAAAGTTGGGAGACCTTCAACATTTGCTTCAACTGTTAATATTATTAAAGATCGTGGATTTGTTGAAACAAATTCAACACAACTTATCCCGACTGATTTTGGAATGAAAGTCAATGATACATTAATTAAAGCTTTTCCAGATATTTTTAACGAAAAATACACCGCAGCAGTTGAAGAAGATCTTGATAAGGTAGCCGAATCACAACTAAACAAGAATCAATTAATGCAATCTTTTTGAGATAATTTTCAAAAAGAAATTGTTAAAGCAGAGGGTAAAATTGATGTTGTGCAATTTAAATTAGAAGAACTAAAACGTCCTTGTCCACTTTGCAGCGGAACCTTGCTGATTCGTAATAATAAAAAAGGTCAAAAATTCATCGGTTGCAAAAACTTCCCTAAATGCAAACATGCAGAAAGTTGCACCGATGAATGTAATCCTATCGAACAATCACAGTAATGTGATTTTTTTATCCCGGGACCAAAGGGATAAAAAAAACTAACTTTCGTTAGTTTATGCTTTATTGTTTGAACCAAATTCATAAATTTTATCACGAACTGTTTGACACATTGCATCATAACCTGGTTTGTATAATTTACGTGGATCAAAGTTTTTACCTTTTAAATCTTCTCCAGATATGATGAATTCACGAATTGCTTTATGATTTGCTTGTTGTAGTTCGGTATTAACATTAATTTTAGTTACACCTAAAGAAATAGCTTTTTTAATTTGTTCACTTGGAATTCCACTGCCTCCATGTAATACAATCCCTATTCCTGCTGCTGATGAAATTTTAGTTAAAGTTTCAAAACTAAGTGATTTTCAACTTGCTGGATATGGTCCGTGAATATTTCCGATTCCGGCTGCTAAGACATCGATTCCGAGTGTTGCCATCTTACGAGCTTGTTCAGGATCAGCGAATTCTCCGTTTCCTACAATCCCATCTTCTTCACCCCCGATGGTTCCTACTTCAGCTTCAAATGACATATTTTTTTCTTTTGCTAATTCAACTAATTCCTTGGTTTTTGAGTAGTTTTCTTCAAAATCAAGATGCGATCCATCAAACATTAATGAAGTGTATGCTTCGGTAGCAATTGCTTTTTTTGCTCCTTCAAATGTTCCATGATCTAAATGTAATGCGACTGGAACACTAATATTTAAATCCTGAACCAATCCTAACATCATTCCTGAAACAACATTAAATCCACCCATATATTTAATTGCTCCTTCAGAAGTTGCAATAATCACTGGTGATTTTTCAGCCTCAGCTGTTAAAAGCACAGCTTTTGCTCATTCAAGGTTGTTAATATTTATATGTGGAATCGCATATTTTCCTTCTTTTGCTTTATGTAGCATTTCCTTTGCATTTACTAATGGCATAATTCTCCTTAATTTGCAGCTCTTCAGCTACCATCTATGTTTCTGTGAAATCTTTTATCTACTGTTAACAAACGATAAAGCTCACCCATTTTGGTTTCACGAACTTTTTCATAAGGTAAATTAGGTTCACCTTTAACAAATCTAAAGTATCAGTTATCCTTTAATTCTTTTTCAACTGCATCAAAAAGTTCTGCGAATGTGAATGAATAAAGTGGATTAGAGTTAACTTTTTCAATCGCTACTTCTAACATTGTAGTATTTTTCATAATTTCTCCTTTTTTATTTTATATATTTATTTGTTTTTTTTAAATATTTAATCACTTTGATTATAACAAAATATGGAATCAATTACATTTGCTCAGGTGCATTTACACCCATTAAATCTAAAGCAATTTTCATTACAATTCTTATTGATTCAATCATTGCTGCATATGATTCTTCTTGCTCATTTGTTTGAATATATGTTTGTTCATAAAAACTGTTAAATAATTTTACCAAATTAAGCAAATATTGACTTAATAAATTTACTTTTGATGTCACAGAAATCGTTTTAATTAAATCTGAAAATAAATCAAGTGTTATAATGATTTTTTTAGCCTTATCAGTAAATTTGGCAGTGTTATTTAAATGTGGTTTTTTAATCTTCTTAAGCAACGAAACAATGCGTGAATAAGTGTATTGGACTAAAAATACAGGGTTATTTGTATCATTTGAATTAGCATAATCTATATCAAAATCAAATTTATTTGATATTTCTCTAGTTAGCATCATAAAACGAATCGCATCAGATGAACTTACATCTAAAAGGTCTGCTAAAGTAACTGATGTCCCTGCTCTTTTAGACATTTTAAATTCACTACCATCTTTTATCAATCTAACTAGTTGAATAATTAGTACTTCTAGATTTTTTGGATTATATCCTAAACACTGAAAAGCGATTTTCATCCGAGCAACATAACCAGAATGATCTGCACCTCAGATGTTTATTAAACGACTTGCTTTTTTTATTTTAGTCAAATGATATGCAATATCAGGTAATAAATAAGTATTACTTGCATCCGATTTAATTAATACACGATCTTTATCATCACCAAAATCACTGGTTTTTAAAAATAATGCACCATCTTTTAAATATGTATATGGAGCTAATTTTTCTAATACTGGTTTAATCATATCTTGCTCATATAGAGAATTTTCAGATGTAAAAGTATCAATATGAATGTTAAGTTTTGCTAAATCATCTTTTATTTTATTCAACAATATCTCAACAGCAAGGTTTTCAAGTTCACTACGTTTATTTGTATTAAGATCCAAAAAGTAATCATTATAACTTTCTTTAACCTGCTGTGCTACTCATATGATATCATTACCTTGATAGCATTCATCTGACATTTTAAGATTTTTACCAAACAATGCTGCATAACGCACATATAATGAATTAACTAAGATGTTAATTTGATTTCCGGCATCATTTATATAATATTCAGATTCAACATTATATCCAATATGCCTTAAAACATTAATTAAAGTACTTCCGAAAACCGCACCACGCACATGACCAACATGCAAAAAACCTGTCGGATTAGCAGAGATATATTCTACATTTATCTTTTGTCCTTCTACTTGATTTTTTGCATACAAAGATTTTTGCTCTAAGATATTCGATATTATATAAATAAAAGCAGAATCATTTAAAACAATATTTAAAAAACCTGGTGGAGCTATATCAACTTGATAAATAAATTTAAATGAATTTGCTAACTTTTCAACGAGACATTCTGCTATTTTCATTGGATTTATTTTTTTATATGCTTTTAAAACAAATGCTAAATTAGTTGATAAATCATATCTTTTTGCAACCGAACTTGTTTTTACAGGTAAATTAGGTTCACCTAAGATAAAATTTAAATCATCTGCATTAAAATCTACATCAAAATAATGTGATTCTTGTAGTTTTTTAACAATATTAATTAATTCTGCTTTTATAAGTTGTGTTAATGTCATTTATTTTCCTTTATATATTTAAATTTTAACAAATAAAATTATTTTTATATGGATTTGGTAAAATATTTAGATATTAGAAATTATTGATGTTATGAATTCTGCATGAATAATGTTGCTTATATAATTAAAAAAGATTTTTATATTATCTAAAGACTCTAATGACTGTGTACACCTTAATAAAAATGGTTCTGCAAAATTTCCATATTATTTATATTTTCTTTTTGTGCTATATACTAGGTAAATATGTTATTTTAAGAATATTAACTTAATTTATTATTATATATTATTAAAACTTATTTATCTATATCATAGGTATAAAAATTTTTATACATTTTTATAAACAAGTTATCTAATTAACCAAAAATCAAAAAATATAATAAATAAATAACAGAATTTATTTTATATATATAATATTAAAACACTATTTTATTAAAAGGAGAATGATGAGAAAACATACCATAGTTTTAATTAACGGAAAAAGAAGAAGTGGAAAAGGATTGCTAACACAAGCATTATCTAAAAAGTTAGCTAAAAAATTTGATAACAATGTACATATTTTATCCTTTGCAGAACCTATAAAAAGTATTACTAAACCGATTTTAGATGAAATAAAATGAGATGGAATAAATAAAGAAATTGTACGTCCGTTATGAATTGCAATGGGTGAAGTAGGTCGAAACATCGATAGCAACATCTGATGCGCACGTGTCTTCGATAAAATAAAAGCAACTGTGAAACAATCAATTAAGGGCAGCAAAAGCACCTTATTTATAATAGATGATTTGCGCTTTCCAAACGAATTAGACTTCTTTAAAAAGAATGTTAAGGATTTAGAAGCAACTTTGAAAAAAAGTGATGACGAATGTCGTGTGATATCAATTCGAATTGAAAAGTTTATGGATGCTAATAAGTTTGTGGTGGGTGTTGATGATAATTCAACAGAAACAAGTTTTGATAAATTGGTAAATATATGTTTTGACCATATTGTCCCACAAAACACTATGATTAATGAAGAATGGGAAGCAGATTTTAAAGGAGTAGAAATTTCAGCAAATACTATTGTGAAAAATTTCTTTAAATAAATGGCAAGAAAATATTTTAACAAACAACATTATATTATCGATAAGGAAAATAGGGTAATTAAGTTGCTACCCGAATTTTATTCAGAATTAAAAACTTTTGATAAATTCAGAGGGTATAAAAAGATTGGAGGAAGCAGTGTTGGTGATATTTTAATTGAAAATAAATATAAATCACAATTTAATGCTTTCTGTCATATCACAAGACTTAAATTACCTGTATTAAGTAAAAAATACATTAATGCCGGAACTATTTTAGAACCTAAAATCTTTGATCTTTTAAGAGCAAAATCACCAAATTTGTATATAGAAAACTATGAAGCAAAAAACTTCAATTATGATTATTTTGCAGGTGTTGATGATGTTTTAAGTGGTGTTCCAGATGGATATATTCCATCACTAAATAGAATTTTAGAAATTAAAACAGCTGGTGAAAGTAAAAAAGATAAATGAGAAATTGAGGGTGTTGATGCATCATATCGCAAGCAAGCACAATTATATGCATATTTAATGTCTAAAAAGTTAAATAAACCGATAACAACTTATTCAATTATTGCTGCTTTTTTAATCGATGCTCTTGGTGATTATTTAAACCCACAAGCAGTAGATTTAAATAAACGTAAAATCAAATCATATACTTTTAATGTTAATAATGCTGAAGTCGAAGAAGATATTCGATTGGTTAAGGATTGATATTATAAATATACTAATACCGATACATCTCCACAATTTGATTTTAGTAATGATGCTGATCAACTTGAATATTTAGAATGTGAAAATTATGAACAATATAACCAATTAATTGCAAGATGAAAAGCCATCGGTAAAGCAGATAAGGATTTTTTTGATTAAATTAATTGTCGCAGTTGATGAAAAAAACTGCATTGGATATAAAAACCATCTTCCTTGAAATACAAAAAACGAATTAAAAGTTTTTAATAAGATAACTCAAAATAGTGTTTTGGTTTTTGGTGCAAGAACTTTTTTTTCTTTGCCAGATGATTTTGATACATCAAATCGGGAAGTTTGAGTTTTAACCTATTATCAACCTTTTGAGATACCAGAAAACAAAAAATTACGACCACATCGTGTTTTCTTTGATTCAGGCCCAGCAACTGCTGCGATGCTTAAATGTGATAAGGATATTTTTATTTGTGGTGGAAGATTTTTATATTTAGATTATTGACAAATAACTAAGGAAGTATATGTTTCAGTGATTAATGGTACTTATAAATGTGATACATATTTTGAATACATTGATAAAAGCCAATTGATACCAGAAAATATTATCCATCAAGAAGCAGAATTCACTACATATAAATATGAACATATTAACCATGAGAGATAAAAAAAAGATACGGTTAGTATCTTTTTTTACTTTCTGACAATTCCGACTATTTCAGTTGTGGTGTCAGCTTTAGAATTATTATAAACTTCGAAGTTTGACATACTTCCTTCATGCAGCACAACGACAATAACATCGCTGCGAAGGTTTTGTGATTTAATAAATTCTAAGTCTACACTTGCAAGCTTATCACCAATTTTTACTTTATCACCAACTTTAACTAAGTCTTTAAATCCTTGTCCATTCAATTTAACGGTATCAAGACCAATATGAACTAGCAATTTAACACCCTCATCTGTTGTGATTCCGTATGCATGCTTGGTGTCTGCTACTAAATCAATAGTTCCAGCAGCAGGTGTATAAACATTTCCTTCAGTAGTTGAATCAAATTTAACTACAAAACCATTACCAAGCATCTTTTCAGAAAAGATACCGTCTTTTAAATCTTCTAATGGCAAGATTTTTCCACGAGCAGCAGTATGTAATTCAAGCGATTTAGCCGAAGTAATTATTTTTGGCTGTGATTGTGATGTTGTAGGAGCAACAAATTCTAGTCCTTTATGTTCTGCTTCATATTTAGCAATTAATTCTCTTTGCGATTTTATTTTAGCATTAAGTTGCTCAGAAACAGGACCCATAATTGCTTGTGCATGGTTATTTCCTTCAATTTTTACACCAAATGCACCAGCAGCCTTTAGTTTATCAACATCAACCTTACTTGCATCTTTAACATCATATCTAAGTCTAGAAGCACAGTTATTAAAAGCTGTAATATTTTCTAAACCACCATATGCTTCAACCACTGCTAAGGCAGTAGGATCTATTTCGCTTGCTGCTTCATCATTTACTTGAGCATTTTTATTTTGAAAATCTGCTTTTGTAAATAGTTTAGTATTCCCTCCACGTCCTGGAGTAGCAAGATCGAATTTCTTAATTACAAAGTAGAAGACAAAGTAGTATACTGGTGCATAAGCAGCACCTATAACAAGTGTTCATCAGAAATGAGTTCCTTTTGCTACATTTATTACTCCATAAATAAAGAAGTCTAACAATCCACCTGAGAATGCTTGTGGAATATGCACACCAGCTAAGTTAGCAAACATAAATGACAATCCAGCCATAAATGCATGGAAACCTCAGAATAGATATGGTGCTAAAAATAAGAAGGTAAATTCGATTGGTTCAGTTACACCTGTAAGCATTGCTGTAAATCCGGCTGGTAGCACTGTTCCTAAGGCAACTTTACGATTTTCTTTTGGAGCAGCCATAATCATAGCGGCTGCAGCTGCAGGAAGGGCTATAATCATAAATCCAAACTTACCATCAGTAAAGCGTCCTATCTTTGTTCCTAATTCATCTGCGACAAAGACAAATAATTGTTTAGATATATGCAAATCAGGTTTACCTGCTTGCTGCAAGGTATAATCAATATTGTTTGGCATCCCAACAAGCGATAATGCAGCAGTTGAATCACCTTGGTATTTATCAGGGTCCTTAGTAATAGCTTTTATTAATGTAGTTAATGTATCACCTGGAATTAATGTAATATTTTCTTTTTGTAATCCTTGTTGTCAATTAACAAGTGATGTATTTAAATCTCCACCAACACTTGAATATCATAATGGAGCATAGAATACATGGTGTAATCCAAATGGAATTAACGATCTTTCGATGATACCAAAAACAAGTGATTCTATACCATATGGAGCTTTTCCAAGTGCTGTTCCAAAAACATTTAATCCAACCCCAATCCATGGTCAAAAAATTAAGAAGATGATTGCAACAATAAATGCAGCAGGGATTGCAACTATTGAAACAAATCTTTTACCACCAAAGAAAGAAATAACTTGTGGGAGTTGTATGGTGTGAAAACGATTATATAATCATTGCACTAATAATCCGATTGTTATCCCACCAAATACTGAAGTTTGCATTGACTTAATCCCTAAGGTAGTTCCAACTAATTTAACTAAGTTTTGCGGATTACGTCCTGCTCCTTGAAAGAATATTGTATAACCAGTTATTTTTGTTTTTACAGAATCTCGTAATGCACCATTAAATCACTCCTTACCCATATACTTTACTGTATGATCAAAAATAAAGACACTCTGAACAGCAGTAAAGATTAAAAAGGCAATTATCGTAGCAAACACTCCGACTCCTGCTTCATCCGTGAATGCAATCACAAAGGCAGTTGCAAATAACAATGGTAATGCACCAAAAACTGGGTCTCCTAGTTGTTTAACTAAATTACCTATTATATTTGCAGTGCTTCCTTCATCAGCACCAGTTGCAATTGCTGCACCGATTCCTAAAAATAAACCAGCAATAGACATAACGGAGATCGGTAACATAAAAGCACCAGAAATTTTTGATAACACTTTACGAACCTTACCAGATCCAGAGTTATTTAATTTCTTCTTTTGTGTCGATCTCTGAAACATTAATTTAATTGATTTCATTTTTTTTCCTTATATAGTTTTGTTTTCTTATAACTTATAAATTATAACACATAGCAAATTTATTTAATTTTTTTATAAAAATAAGGAAACGAATCCTTATTAATATGTAATACCATATTCTTTTTTTTCATATTGCTTCTTCATTATAGATAACGGAAGCAGGATAATATATAGAATAAAAACATAAATTGGAATTGATATCAGTGATCTAATTACAATTGGTGTCATAAATATTAAATAGTGTTGTGATAATGTGTATTTACGACCTAAGAAGTAGTTAGCAAAACGAATGAATGCAAATGGTCCTCAAATTCAACGGGCTACAACAATTAATGCAACTGTTAAAAAGAATGATAGAACTAAAAAGCCAATTCTATTTTTGCTTTGTGAATCATTTTTAGTTTTTAAATAATAAATAGTTAAGGCTATCATAATAAATATAAATGCAGCAGCAAAAACTAATAAAATTATCCCAGCTGCAAGTGATATTTTTGAAACTCCAAAGGTTTTAGAAATTCTTATTCCTTTAGGATTATTAACTTGTGATAAAAATACAACTAGCAAAATAACAAAAATAACAACCAATGCAATATTCATCACAATCATCGATGTTTGTTTATGTTTTTTAAATAAATCAATAAATCATCCAATCAATACTGTTGCAATAATCGGAACGATGGCATAAACTCAATGATAGAAACCGATTCTTCCTGAAAACAGCAATCCAAAAAAATCAGCCATAAATGATAATAAAGCACCTTTGAATTTACCTAAAAAATAAGCAAAGAGAATATAAAAAGCAAATTCAAAATCTAAATTGATTATTCTAGCTGCTGTAAAGTTTTTAATTAAAGTTAATGTTAAAAATAAGGCAAATAAAATTCCTGCAAATGAAATATCTTGAATTGAGAAACCATATTTTTTACGTCTTGCATATTTAAACATAAAATGATATTTACCATCTTCAAAAAATAATGAAATTAATAAATATGCTCGATACAATGGTCCTGATAAATATGTATAAAAAGAGATGTTTAATAGTTTTAAAAACCTATTTGTTTGATATTTATCATCCAAATGCTTATAAAGTAGTTTTTTTCAGTAAAATTGCTCATAATATCCAAAAAAGATGCTTAAAATAAACAAAATTACATCAAATAAAAATAAAAAAGCAAGATCTGAGTCTTGCTTGATTTTGATATCAACTAAATTAAGACTCGGAATGATAACGATGCTAAATACTAGCAAACCTATAAATAAGAGTTTAATGAATGTATTGGTAAATCAATACCTTCATAACTTTTTTTCAATCGTTAAAATATTCATGTCAAAATTTTAGCAGAAACTCTTAATTAGCAATACTTTTATTTTCAGTTTTTTTCGGATAAATATATGTTAATTTAGTATCAGCATCTAAACTTGTAAAACAGTATTTTAATTTATCTAAAATATTTAACTCATTGACTTCACTAACATGTCCTAATGAAATGGTTTGCTCATCTTCATAAATATATTCTTTTAAGATTTTTGAGTTCATCCGATAGAAATTTTTATAATATAAAGCAACATCCCACATTTTCTCATGGTTATATAAATCAGTTGTCTCAATATTTTCAGTTTTATCCTGTGCTCGCACTTCACCAAAAATAATATCATCACCTATATATAAAATCGGAAGCAAATGCTCAGTTTGCTGCTCAGTAAATTTACTTATAGATTTACTGAGTTTCTCGCTCATTTTGTATAACCTAAAAAGTTTGATATTGCTGGTTAGTTTAAATTTTTCATCTAGTTTCATTCTTACCTCGTTATATATATAAGAAAATGTATATTTAAGAACTAAAAAAGAACAAAAATAATTGGATAGTTTGGATAGGATAAAAATATTTTTATATTTTTGTTAAAAAGGTTTATAATATTCCTGCATCGTTAGCTCAGTCGGTAGAGCAGCTGGCTCTTAACCAGCGGGTCGCAGGTTCGAACCCTGTACGATGTACCATTTCATTTTTATGATCAAACCTACTAATACAATTAGTAGGTTTTTGTTACCCAAGGATAAAAATAACACCAAAGGTGTTATTTATTGAATAAATTATATGTATCAACTCGAAACAAAGCTTTTTTAAGTTTCGTTTCTAATAAGGCTAAATCAACTGTATCTTTATTACTTTTAATTGCCTCAGTTAATGATGCAGCATCCTTTTTAGCTCGTTCTATATCGATTTTTTTAACATCAATAATATCATCGGTTATAATATTGATTTTATGTTGGTCTGCATAAACTATTCCACCACCAATATAATATGTTAAAGTATCAGATTTAGATGTTTCAATCTTCAAGGTTCCAATTTCGATACTTGAAAACAATGGAGATCGGTTTGGTTGCAATCCAATGTAACCTTTAGGTGTTTTTAAGGTAACAATATATACTTTACCTTCATAAACAATTCCATTTGGTGCAGTAATTTTAAGATATGATGTATTAGCCATTATTCTTTTGGTATCTTTCGATTACATCTTCAATGCTTCCTGCATATCTAAAGATATCTTCAGGATATGAATCATAATCACCATTTAAAATTGCTTTAAAACTGCGTATGGTGTTTGAAAGAGGTACATATTGTCCTTTGATTCCTGAGAACTTTTCAGCGACAGTAAAAGGTTGTGATAAAAAGTTACGGATTCTACGGGCACGTGCAACGATTTTTTTATCTTCTTCAGAAAGTTCACCCATTCCTAAAATTGCAATGATATCTTGTAGTTCTTTGAAGCGTTGTAAAATCGAAATTACACTTTGTGCAACATTATAATGCTCCGCTCCAACTACCAGAGGATCAAGTAATCTTGATGCGGAGTTAAGTGGATCGATAGCAGGATAAATTCCTAAGGATGCAATTCCACGGTCTAAAACAGTTTTAGCATCCAAGTGGGTAAATGTTGTTGCAGGAGCTGGATCAGTTAAATCATCGGCAGGAACATAAACAGCTTGAACTGATGTAATTGATCCACGACGTGTTGAAGTAATCCGTTCTTGTAAAGCACCCATTTCAGTTGCTAAGGTAGGTTGATAACCAACTGCAGAAGGCATACGTCCTAAAAGTGCTGATACTTCTGAACCTGCTTGGGTGAATCTGAAGATGTTATCAATAAACAATAACACATCTTGATTTTGTTTATCACGAAAGTATTCAGCCATAGTTAAACCACTTAGAGCAACACGCATACGAGCTCCAGGTGATTCGTTCATTTGTCCAAAGACTAAGGCGGTTTTATCGAGCACACCAGCTGCTTTCATTTCGTGGTATAAATCATTACCTTCACGGGTACGTTCACCGACACCAGCAAACACTGAAAGACCATTATGTTGGGTAGCAATGTTATTGATTAACTCTTGCACTAAAACTGTTTTTCCGACTCCTGCACCACCAAATAAACCTATTTTTCCACCTTTTGCATATGGGATTAATAAGTCAATAACTTTAATCCCGGTTTCTAAAATTTCAGAAGATGTTTTTTGTTCTTCATATGATGGAGAAGGAGCATGAATTGGAGCACGGATTATTTCACCTTCAAGCGGTAACTCATCAATCGGGTTACCTAAAACATCAAAAATACGACCTAAAACAATATTTCCAACCGGAACCGAAATAGGTGCTTTGGTATCAACAACTGTCATTCCACGTTGCAACCCATTTGTGCTACCCATCGCAATGGTTCGAGCAGTATCGTCACCAATATGTTGCGCTACTTCTAATGTATAAACTTGTCCATTATCAGTTGTTATAGTTAAAGCATTAAGAAGTTTTGGAAGTTTTCCTTCACTAAAACGCACATCAACAACAGGTCCTAAAATTTGAACAATTGTTCCATTATGTTGTTTCATATTCTCTCCTTATTAAGTTGCATCAGCACCAGCAACAATCTCGGTAATTTCTTGAGTAATTTTTCCTTGACGTTGTCTGTTGAACTCTAATCTAAGTTCTTTAATTAAATCTTCAGCATTATTGGTTGCATTTTCCATTGCATTTCGACGTGATGCCATTTCTGAAATTTTTGATTCACCTGATAAAGCATATATCATACTTGCAATATACATCGGAACTGAATCGGAAAGCACTTCTTCAGCAGAGGGTTCAAATTCAATAATTTGTGCATTATGTTGTTTTTGAATACTAAAATCTAGTGGAAAAAGTGTTTTTAATCGTGGTTCTTGATTAATATTATTGATAAATTTAGTATAAATTAATTTCACTTGCGAAACTAGTTTTTTACTATATAACTCGAATGCGATTTTAGTGATATCATTGCAAATTTTATATGTAATTTTATCTCCGTTATTAATGTAATATTTAATCATTTGTGCTTTAATTGTCGCAGAATTTATCATACTAAATCCTTTGGTACCAATTACAACAATTTTATCTTGTGGTTTAAGATTTTCATTTAACATTTTATATATATTAGAATTATATGAACCACATAAACCTAAATCACTTGTGATTACAATATATACGCTACCATCAATTCCTTCGTTTTTAGGAAAAATTTCATAAAATTGACGAGAACTAACATGTGAAATTAATTCATTGAAAGTATCTTCTAATGTTTCTTTATATGCTTGTATTCGGGTGTATTCATTGCGCAAACGTCTTAATTTGGAAGTTGAAACCAATTCCATCGCATTGGTAATTTTTTGAGTATTAGAAACTACTGAAATGCGATTTTTTAAGCTATTTAAACTCGGCATTATGCAACCTTATATTTTGATGGCATTTCTTTGTACATACGTCTATCATAGTTCGGAATAGTCGCAATGATACCTTCAATGATGCTTGCTAATTTTTTAGCAATTACTTGATAATCTGTTTCTGAAATCTTTCCACTTGCAGTGATGTTTTTAAATACTTGCATTCCTTCACTATCATTAGTAACTCAATTAATTACTTGATCACGGTATTCGTGCATATAATCAAGAGGAAGCGGGTTGATAAGACGTTCTTTGACACCTAACAAAATAATCGCTTGGGTTTGTTGTTGGATAGGAAAGTATTGTTCTTGCTTCAAAAGTTGATATACCTTTGCTCCATGATCCAAAATAGTTTTAGTTGAATCATCTAAATCTGAACCAAATTGTGCAAAAGCTTGCATTTCATTGTATTGTGCAAGTTCTAATTTTAATGAACCTACAACTTGCTTTGTTGCCTTAGTTTGCGCTGCAGAACCTACCCGTGAAACACTAAAACCGATGTCAACTGCTGGCCGTTGTCCTGCATTAAATAAACTTTCTTTGGTAAAAATTTGTCCGTCTGTAATTGAAATTACATTAGTAGGTATATAAGCACTAATATCACCTTGTTGTGTTTCAATAATTGGCAATGCAGTAATTGAACCACCACCATATTCAGAATTTAAACGAGCAGCACGTTCAAGTAGTTGTGAGTGTAGATAGAAAACATCACCAGGATAAGCTTCACGACCAGGTGGACGTCTTAAAAGTAATGATAAGGTACGATATGCAATGGCATGTTTTGATAAATCATCGTAAATAATTAAAACATCTTGTCCTTTACTCATTCATTCTTCAGCAATTGTAACTCCTGTATATGGAGCAATATATTGTTGTGGCGCAAGTTCTGAAGCACCTGCAACCACAATTGTGGTATATTCAAGTGCCTGTGAATCAGAAAGTTTTTGAACTATTTGAGCAACGGTAGAATTTTTTTGTCCAATTGCAACATAAACACATTTAACATTTTTACCTTTTTGATTAATAATAGTATCAATTGCAATGGCTGTTTTTCCGGTTTGACGATCTCCAATAATTAACTCACGTTGTCCTTTACCAATTGGTATCATTGTATCGATTGCTAAAATACCTGTTTCAAGTGGTTGATTAACTTCTTGACGTGACATTACACCTGATGCTCTTTTAAAAATTTCTGAACGGTGAGTTCCAGCGATCTTACCTTTTCCATCAATTGGATTTCCTAAAGCATCGACTACACGACCCAAAAGAGCATCTCCTACTTCAACAGAGATAACTTTTCCGGTACGTTCAACATAATCACCCTCAGAAACTGAGTTAGCATTACCAAATAGTGCTACCCCGACGGTTTCTTCTTCTAAGTTTAATGCTAAACCATAGACACTTTTGTTAAAAATAACTATCTCGCTATTTTTAACCTTATCTAATCCGGTGACAACAGCAATTCCATCACCTACTGAAATTACACGTCCTATTTCAGAATAATCTACTTTAGATCCCATATTTTGAATGCGATCTTTAATAATTGCTGAAATATCATCTAATTTAATTGCCATTTACACCTCCTTTTCGTATTTTATAAGTTCATGTTTTAGTTTTTCTAAGTTGTTTTTGATATTCATTTCAACTGTTTCACTACGTGACACAATTTTTATCCCTGCAATTAAAGATGGATCAACATGATTGATCATCTCAATGGTACGACGAGTTTTATTTTGAATTTTGGTTTTTATTTTTTCAAGTTGCTCATTTGTTAGTGGAAAAGCTGAAATAACATCAATAAAACGAATTCTTAATTCACGGTTTGAAAGTTTTAAATATTCGATAATGATTTTACGAATATATTTGGCAACCTTTCGCATTATTATAACTTTTAAAGCATTAATAATAATTCAATCAAAGTCCTTGAATGCTAAATCAACAGTTTTCAAACGTTCTTCTTCAGGAACAAACTCATCTTTAAAGAAATCAACAAACTCAGGATGTTTGCTAAAAATTTCTTTGACTGCTTCAAATTGGGTATGTAATTGTTGAAATTTATCTGCTTCATGAACTAAATCAAATATAGCTACAGAATAAGCTTGAATGTTCTTTTTAATTTGCATTATAAGTCTTCAACATCTTTATCTGTATTTAAAAATTGATTTACAATTTCATCTTGTGTTTGTTGACTAATTTCACGTCTAAGAATCTTTTGCGAAAGGTCTGTAGCTACTTCAACAATGTATTTTTTAGCATTTTGTTGAAATTCTTTTTGTTGTGCATTGATATCCAAAGCAGTTTCAGATAAAAGCCTTTTTGCTTCGGTTTGTGCTTTTATGGTATAAAATTCAGCAACTTTTTCAGCTTTTATTTTAGCATTTGTAATGATGTTATCTGCTTGTGTGTGGGCATTTTTAAGATTTTCATTTGCTTTATTAAGAGCTAAAATACTTGCTTCTTTTTGTCTTACAGATTCATCGATATTGTTTTGAACAAAATCTCTGCGTGCTTTCATCATTTTTTTAATGGGTTTATAAAAGAAAATTCAGAGAATAATAGCAACAATTATAAATGCAATAATAGTTGCAATCATAATTGGGATGCTAGGAAATAATCCTTCAAATTTTCCTGCTACAGCTTGTCCTACATCTGAACTTGACTCAAACTTTACTGCTGCAGCAACTGATGTAGTAATCATTTTCTAGACTACTTTACTTGCGAAAACGAATAAGATAATAATCGCAGTAACGAAAGCATAAATCGCAGCTGTTTCAGCAATACCAACACCGATAATTAACATAGTTCTTATTTTGCTTTCAGCCTCCGGATTACGTCCAACTGCTTCAGCTGCTTTACCAGCAGCATATCCTTGTCCAACTCCAGTACCAAGAACCCCGATTGCTGCTAATCCAGCACCAACTGCTACTAAACCTAAACCAATGTGTGTTCCTGCCTTAGATCCCATATCACTGGCAGAATTTGATATGGCTGTTTTTGCTGCAGCTGCAGCATTTGAAGCAGGTGCTGTAGTAGAGGTTGTTCCATCGGCTAATTTTGTAAGTAAATCTAAAATCATTTTATCTCCTTATTAATAAATCGATTGTATCTTTCTTTTGGTAAATTTCTTAAAGAATCTACTTTCAGAATTCTTTGTTTTTTTAGCTGGTTCTGTAGATTGCGATTCTATTGTTCAATATACAGCAGTCAGCATTGTGAAAATTAATGCCTGCAATATTCCATCAAATAAATCAAAGTACATATGTAGCAATGGTGTGAAATATATGGCAAAAATATTTTGAAATGCACTATTATCTGTGCCTAAAGCAACCTTAAATAAATATCCAAACATTGCATAAATTAAAACAATAATGGTTGATCCACCAACTAAATTCCCATACATACGAGCACTTAAGGAAATAAGTGGGGAAAACTTACCAAAAATATCTCAAGGTGCTTTTATAATGGATCAATAATATCTTCAGCGACGGTATATAGTCCCTGAAAGAATAATTCCTAATCAAGTAGCAACTGCTAAGGTAATTGGAACACTAAACGCAGTTCCAATTGGTTCTAAACCGATAATTGAAACTCAGTTACCAACAAGTAAAAAAGTTGCTAAGGTAAAAATATAAAAACGCGAACCTGGTAGTTGATCACCAACTGTTTCTTGATACGAATTATCTATATATCCTAAATATCCTTCAGCAAGCTGAGTGATACCTTTAGGAGCTTGATCAGCACGTTGTTTGCGAACTTTGAAAAAGATAATTAACGAGAATATCGCGATAATTATCACTGTTACAATCAGTGAAAATAACTGAGGTAAATCAAATTTTCAAAGTCTTTGTTTAATTTCGTCCAATTTTGCCTCCTTTGTATTTTGAATAAATAAATGTTGCTATAATCACAAAAAAATTAAATCCTACGCTCCCAAAAAACACAAACATATTAATTGGTAGAGTAAATTCAGATAATCCAGTATATTTTTTTAATGCATATATTTTTAAATTAATATGATATATGCTTAAAATTACTGCAGTTAAATAAATAAAAAAGACAAACATCTTTAAAATATTTAAAAATATTAGTGATTTTCGTTTTTTTAATGGTATCATCCCGAAAATTCTTGTGATCATAAAAAGCAAATATGAGCTTAGCGCTCCAATCGCAAAACCAAAAAAACTACCTTTAAATCATATTGATAAGATACTAAAAATAACTGATAAAAACCCAAAAAGACTTCAAAATACTATTTCATAATCTCTTTGGAATTTATGCATTTTTCTCCTTGTTTTGCTGTTAGTTATTTTATACCTTTTTTAAAATAAAAACAAAAAAATTTTTATTTTTAATTTTAAATAGATAAAATAATTATATGAAACATCGTATTGAAAAAATGGTTGCTAATAATACTAATTATTCTCGTTTGATGATAAATAAAATGCTTAAAAAAGGTAAAATAAAGGTGAATGATATAGTTGTCTATAAAAGTTGTTATGTAAATGTTGATGATATCATCACAGTTGATAATCAGAGCATTAATACAAAGTTGTTTTATTTAGCACTGAATAAGCCTAAAGGATATATTTGTGCAAATGCGGATGCTAAGTATCCAAGTGTTTTGCATCTTATTTCAGATTTATATAGGTTTGCCAAAAATATCCATACCGTAGGTAGACTTGATGTAGATACACACGGTTTGCTAATTATTACAAATGATGGTGCTTTTACTCATCGGGTGTTATCACCAAAAAACCATATTCAAAAAGTTTATTTAGTGCAAGTTGATAAAGAACTTGATGTATATATGATAGAAGTTTTTAAGCAAGGTATCGATATTGGTGAAGCAAAGGTATGTCAAAGTGCTAAACTAGAGATTATTGATCGATATAACTGCTATTTAACTATAAATGAGGGTAAATACCATCAAGTCAAAAGGATGTTTAATAAACTTGGTTACAATGTAATTGATTTAAAGAGAGTTGCTTTTGGTAAGTTTATATTGCCAGATGATTTATCACCAAGAGAATACATAAGCATTAATAAAGATCAAATAATTTAAAAATAACCCATTCTTGGGTTATTTTTAGTAAATTAAGCTGCTTGTTTAGCAGGTGTACTTGAAGCTTCAGATGATTGTCCTTGTGATTGTGCAGATGCTTGTGGTGTTACTGCCTGTGTATCAGTTGAAGTTGCTCCTTGTGGACTTGATCCTGATGCTTCTGAAGTTTGGGTTGTTGTAGAAGCTCCTTGATCTGTATGTTGTTCAGAACTACTATTTTCTGTATGAGTGGCTGAAGCAGTTTGTCCTGATGATGTTTGTGAACTACCCGAACTAGATGCATCTGTTTGTCCTTGAGAAGTTGTAGTTCCAGTAGTCGATGAACTAGCTGTTGATGATGGATTTGTTGCAGTTTGTGCTGATTCGCTTGATTCACTTTGTCCAGGTTGTGCAGCAGGAGTATTACTTGTTTGGTTGTTTGAAGCAGTTGAACCACCTGAGTTTGGAACTTGTGCAGTGGTATTATGACTGTTGTCCCCCCCTGTTGAACCAGATGCGTCAACTTCATTAGATTTTGGTGCAGTTTGGGTTTGTTGTTGACCTCCTGATTCACCATTACCAGAAAGTGTGTTTTTTGATTCAGTTGGAGTTTTAGGGTTATTTTCGGTGCTTTCGGTTTGTGGTGACTTTGTTTGCTCACCTTGTCCACTAGCATTATCTGGTGTTTTTGCACTTTGGTTATTTTCTGCTGGTAAACTAGGTTGATCACTTGGTGCTGTGTTTGCAGGAGGTGTTTGTTCTTTTGGTTTCTGTAATTCTATTTGAGCATCTACTTTTGTTTTTAATTCTGTCAATTTAGTTAAATTAGTAGCAGAATTTAGTTCATTGGTAAATTCTGTTTTTTTACTTTCATCTTTAACTTGTGCAATTAGTGTTTGCAATAATGTAGTAAATTTGATTTCTTGAACTACATCAAAAAGATTTTGTGCAGTTTGAGTATTAAGTTGACTAAGGAATTTTTCTTTATTAGGATTTTGATCGTTTCAAGTTAATAATTCATCTAAAGCAGAATTTTTTTGCTCATTTAAAGCGCTTTGCACATCTGAATTAATTTGCATCAACTTACTTTGATCAAAATTTCTTGATTTTTGCATTTGATCAAGTTCTTTTTTGTTTGTTTCATAATTTGCATAACCAGTTGGTTGTAATGATTTACCTAATTCCAGTAATTTTGCTGTTTGTTTTGCTAAGTCAAAGTTTGAAAGCAACATTTCAAAAACTTGGTTATATCCTAAGTTAGAATGCACTAAATTATCTTTATCTGCATCAAAGTATTTTGAAATACTTTGGTAGTAATCTAATTTAAATTGACTATCATCTTTTAAAGTATCTGAAACAACTGATAATGCTGCGATTAAGAATACTTTTGATAAATTATTTCGATTAACTAATGAAGCATAAGAATCAATAAGAGATTTGATACTATCAAGTGTTAATAAATTATCTACATTTTTATCACGAATTAATGCCATAATCTTGCTTCGATCAGAAGCAAATTGCAATTGGGCTATTTGTGGTTTTAAATATGCTCATACACTACTACGATACATATTATCATATGCAAGTTTATCAACTTGGAATTTTAATGTCATTACATTATCTAAATATGAATTAACAAAGACTTTATCTTCTGTTTTATCTGATGCTAAAGCATTTTTATATTTATTTGTACTATTTGTATCACTAAGAGTAGTATATGTGTTTTTAAGAATTGTTGCTTGATTCTTAGTAGTTGCATCTTGAGTAGATGCTAAAACAGTAAGTCTATCATTAATTTCATTTAAGATAATTTCTACATATTTAACTTTGTTTGCTATAACATCTGTATTTGCTGATGCATTAGTTTGATCTTCATCTGCTGACTGTGTTGCTTGAGTTGGTTGCTGATTTTGCTGATTTTGTGTGTTTTCAGAAGTAGTATTTGTTGCAGGTGATGTAGAGGTTTGAGAGTTTTTTTGTTCATTATTACCTTGTCCTGCCCCAGCATTATTTGTAGCAGGCGTACTTGTAGCACCTTGTTTATCCTTAGTTTCGGTACTTGCTGCACCAGATTCAGTCATGTCTGATGGTTGTTTTGCATTTTCTGTTTGA
Organism: Mycoplasma sp. 4013; assembly: GCF_054353875.1. Classification (NCBI taxonomy): domain Bacteria; kingdom Bacillati; phylum Mycoplasmatota; class Mollicutes; order Mycoplasmatales; family Mycoplasmataceae; genus Mycoplasma; species Mycoplasma sp. 4013. The sequence continues at coordinate 112,941 of NZ_JBTHHK010000003.1, forward strand.
GTTTTGTCTGCATTTATCTGTTTTTGTGAATTATCACTAGTTGTTTCTTTTGCTGCATCTTTTTTATCTGTTGAACCAGATGCTGCATTTGACCCTGCTGCTTGATCTTTTGTATTTTTAGTTGCATCAGTTTTGTTTTCAGTTGTTTTATTATTAGTTTTATCTTCTGATGAATTATGTTCATCTTTTGTAATAAATCCAGGTGTGCCTAATTTATTATAAAATAGCATATATTGAACTTTATCAATATTATGACGAATTGTGTATAAATCGGGTTCGTCTTCTAATTTTCCATCGACTGTTTTCTTATCAACTTTATTAACTTCATCAATTGCTGCTTGACCAAAAAGTTGTGCTAATTTTAAAAGGTATTCTTTTTGTGAATTTAAGAGTGCTTTTAAGGCTGCTGTTTGTGAAGTCGATTCGGTTGCATGTGCAATTTGATATTGTAATTTAGCATAAGAACCAAAATTTACTATGGTTAAATCGTCTGCACTTGCTTTTGGAGCATTATTTTGTGATAATGATGCTTCATAGATAGTTGCAAGTTGAGTCAATCTACTTACAGCTGCTTGGATGCTAGATAAATTATCAGTGCTAATTTGTTTGATTCTATCAAACTCAACTTGCATCTTTGTTTTATCCGCATCGGATAGTTTATTAATTGATTCTTGTAATTGTGTCCTAATTTTGCTTTCAGTTTCTTTTAGTCTTAAAACTGATTGATATTTTGTTAGATTAACATAAGTAAAATTCTCTGGTAATTTTATCGCATTAGCAAAATTGGTTTTAAAATCATTTGATAAACCTGAATCATTTGCTTCTTTAATAATTTGGCCTTGATAAGTTTGCAATGATAAATGATATATTACTTTTTGATGTAAGTTTTTAAAGTCATTTATAGTTGTCTTTGAATCAGTTGATGTAAGTTTGTTTAATTCAGATGTATATAGGTTTTTAACTTTTTCATCTGTAATTTTATTAATATCATCGGTTAAGGATTGCTTTTGTGCATCAAAACTGTTTTGTAAAGTAGTAAATAATGCTTGTTGTTTTGCTAAGGTATTTGCATAAAGAGCATTAAATTGGGTTCTTACAAAACTTGGTTCATATGCATCTCCATCATACATTTTATATGTTGCATCAACTAAATCTATGCGACGGTATGCAACTAAATCTGCTTCATCAAAGTTTGCTAAACGTGAAGCGATCAATCCTGTATGAGTCGCTACAAATAAATCAATGTATTTAGACATTACATTATTGTATAAAGTATTGTAATCATCATCGTTGCTGATTGTTGGAATATTCAATGAATCTAATGAAAGTGAAGGTAAGTATTTTTTAATGAAGTTGGTTAAACCTGCTTTTTTAGCAGCTAATCTTTTTGCTTCAAAGTCAGCAAGTGGTAATGATCTTAAATCATTTTCCATATGTGCTACGATAGAATTGAGTTCTTGTAAGTATGAAGCACCTGTTTTTTCATCAAAATCTGATCCTAATTTACTTTCAAAATCTGTAATTTGTGATTGATATGAACTCTTTTGATCGCTGGTAAAAGTAGTTGCTTCAGTTAATAATGCATGTGCATATGATAATAATGGATTAATCATTGATTCACTCAATGGTTGCACAAGTGCATTATATTTATTTTGATATTCTTTGTTTTTTGCACTATCTTTAATTTGTTTAACTACACTTAAAATTAAGTCAAGTTTTTGTTGATTCATAGACGCTTCTGATTTGCGTTTTTCTTCGATGTATTTTAATACATTAAGAAAATCATTGATTGATTCAGAATTTAAAATCATCGCACGAGCAGTATTCTTACTTGCTTGATCAAAAAGACTTTCAGTCATCTCAGTTGCTTCAAGTAAATATCTAGATTTTCAATATAAAACTTCTGCATCAGTTACATTAGATTTGGTTAAGGTATCTTTTTGTTGCATTTTAAGTTGTAATTTTTGTAAATCTAGTTTAAATTCAATAACTTTTTGATTAAAGTATGCTTGATTAGCATATTTTTGATTATTTAAATATTCACTTGATTTATTAAGGTTGAATTTAAAGTTAGCAAACTGTGTATCAATTGCAGTATTAATACGCGATAATACATCATCTAATGCTGATGAAGATGTAGTTAAAGCAGCAATTGTCACATCTTTTACTTTGGTTAAATTGTTTTCATTTGTTGATTTAAACTTAAGTACATCCAAATTGATAGTCTGTAACAATGCATCTAATAAAGTTGTTTTTCCTTCGATATTCAGCTTCTTATCATCAGCTTGTTTGGTAAAGTTTTCACTGTAAAACAATTTATCTAATAAATTAAGTGGTTGGTTGAATTTAGGAATAAAATTAGAAGTGTAAAGTCCTAATAATTTACCTTCGCTATAAATTCCATCTTTATGTAACAAACTTTCACTTAGGGTTTTAGAACTTTCAACTAACTGGTGTAATTTATCAACAACTGCTTTAGTTTCTTGTGCATCCTGATTTTTAACAGCATTAATTTGTGAGTTAACATTATCTAATTGAAACTTAATTTTAGCATCAAATTCTGCCTGAATAAAATCGTTGGCTTGCTTAAATAAATCTAATACTTTACGATATGAAGCATCAGAATATTGTAATGGGATTTTATGAAATTCTTCAACTAATAAATTACGATTAGCAACAGTTTGGATCTTTGGTACTACTGCTAAAAAATCATTAACTGCTTTTTCATACTTCGCTTGTGCTTCCTTGTTAGTTTTAACACCTGATGTAGCAACAGCAATTGTTAATGCTGCAGTAGCAGTTGCAGCAGCAAAAGCAACTATAAATGCTTGTTTTCCTACACGATGCTTTCTTTCTTTTTCACTGTGAGTATTTTTTTCACTCATATAAACTCCTATATAACTACCAATAAGGTATATTTAATATTTTAATATCTTAAATTATATTATTATATGTAAAAAAATACAATAAATAATCTGTGTTTTTAAATGTTGTGTTTTATCTGTTTTTGTATTTATATTTTTTGCGAAAATATGATTTTTATAAATTTGCAATTAGTAAATTTATAAAAATACCAAAAAATACAACTACTACTCTTTGATTACAGCATTATCGCCGTTTGAAACTAAAATACCTTTATCATTAAATGTGTCTGGCATTGCACCAAAAAGATTTGCGGGAAGGTTTGGATAATCTATAAATGGATTTCTAAATTGGTATTTTTTGAAAATTTCATTATTTCGGTTAATATCTACAGCATCAACTGGATCTTGCATATCTCACTTTAAAAGTGTATGTAAAAAATCATCTTTGATATAAGGAAAATTACTTATAAATAAATTATTAGATGCATCTGAATAAATATTTTTTTCATAATACATTAAAATAAAATATAACACACTACGAGCCACATCACCTTTAAATTTATCAATCACTTCAAACACCATTTGTCCTTTGTTATTTGTTCCAAGTTTTGACCCGTTCTTAAAGGTAAAAGTTACATTTTTTACTTCTCCAAAAGGAAAATTACCCCTTTTAGAGTTTACAAATGTATCTAATGGTCAAGTTACAAATGGATCGGGTTGCATCGGATCATCGCTTGAGTATCATTTTTCTGGTATTAAATGTCCACGCATTTGTGCAGTATTTTCAGATGATGAGTTAGCATTTTCTACAAAAGTTTGTTTTGAAGCAAAATTAGTTTTATCTGGTTGGGCTGTAAAAATATCTAAAATACTTTTATCTTTTTTATAATATAAATCTTTATATGCATTAGATTCATTATAAAAAGTTTTTAATGCTTCATATATAACTGAACCGTGTAAAATACCAGCCCGAATTCCGTGATGATGCATTTCTAATGCTCTTCATAAATCCATACCTTTTTTACCATCTGCAGATGCATAATAATTAGATGGTTTATAAACTAAATTACTTGTATCCGTCAAATTAATTGGACTTCTATCTTCTTCTGTTGTCACTGGGTTTGTTTTAGAACCTGGATTTGTTGTTTTATCAGCAGATTGTCCTGATGTAGTAGTTTGATTATCGTCTTTATCACCAGACTTTTTATCCACCTTACTCGGATGTGATGCACAACTGGTTGCTATTGCAGCTGCAGCAGGGATAAAAAATGATAATGATAATAATTTCTTATTAAATTTCATATACTTCCTTTATGAATTTAGTATCTCGGATGAACCATTTGATACTAAAATTCCTTTGTTTATAAATGGTTTAGGATTTTTTGAAAATAAATTTTCAAAAAGGTTGGGATAATCGATAAATGGATTTCTTAATCCATAAACTCGATATGTTTCGTTATTTCGATTGATATCAAAAGCATCAACAGGGTCTTTAGTATCTCAATTTAAATAAGTTTGTAAAAAGTGCGCTTTAATATTAGGAAATGTTTGAGTGAATATATTAGTTTCTTTATGATAAATACCGTTATCATGGTAAATTGTAATAAAATATAAATAACTTCGCGCTACATCACCTTTAAAAGTATCAATTACTTCAAAAACTTTTTGACCTAGAATGTTTGTCCCTAATTTTGAACCATTTTCAGTTGTTAATTCTACATTTTTTACATTATCATGTGGAAAATCAGCACGCTCTGAATTTACTTTGATATCAGTTGGTCATACAAAATTCGGATCAGAACGCATTGGTAGGTTTTTATTAAACCAACTTTGTGGAATTAAATGCTCACGATTTGTACCTTTTCCTTCGGTATTAGCAGAGTCTCCACCTTGATAACTTTTATATTCATAAGGATCTTTACCGTTTGGATTTTCTGAATAAATATCCAATAAAGAATTATCTTTTTCATAATATAAATCTATGAATGCTTTTGAATCCTTATAAAATTCAGGTAATTTCTTATATGAATCTTTATTTTTTAATTCATTTAAATGTGTTTTTTGCAGCTTGCTTAGGGCTTCTCAAAGTGCTTTTCCACTTTTTCCATTTGCTGCTTGATAATAATTATCTGATTTATATTTTAAATTTGATATATTAACTGGATTTGGGATTTGGATATTAATTTCTTGTTTTGGTTGTATCTGAACTGGTGTTGAAACTGTTTGAGTAGTTTGTTTTTGCACTTCAAAAACTATAGAAAAAGTATTATCTGAAAGTAATGTAACTTTTCCTTTGGAAATTTTAGCAACTTTAAAAAATAATTTAAATTGATTATTTTCAGCTGTATATCTTAAATAATCATTTGGTTTTTCGTTATTTTCTTGCTTTGGTTGTTTATCATTTACCATATTATATGTTTTATCTATATTGACATCAAAAATATTCCTTAAACTACGATTCCCAAGGTTTTTTCAGTTTAATGACTCATCTTTATTAAGTTTGATAATTTTCTTATTTTTCCAATCATAAACAATTTTTAAATCACTCGTAGCAACTTCATTTAATAAATCTTGCTTAAGCAATGAAACCATATCTAAATGACTTGAAACAAAGTTATCTAATTCATTTCCACTAAAATTTCCTGATTCAGATTGGACCTTAGGAATCTTATTTTCTGTCTTTGGTTGCTGTTTATTCATGGGATTTTGAGGGGTTTGTTGTTTTTGGCCTCCTGATTCCTTAGGGATGCTTATTTCAGATGGTTTTTGTGAATTTTTGTCTGTTTTTTCTTGTGTAGAATTGCTTTGACTATTGCAACTTGTTGCTATTAGGGTAGCAACTGACGCAATAGTTAAAAAAGGTAATAAAAATTTCTTCATAATTCTCCTTATTACATCTTAATTATAAACTTTTATAAGCAGATGTGATTGTTTTGATTAATTTTCCATATTATTTCGCATTTTAGTTAAATAATATAGACCGATTAATGCAGAATCATCACCGTGTTGATCAAAGATAAGTTTGACATCTTTAAAATGATTAGGATCACTAATTAATTTTGCTTTTTCAAATGCATCTGTTACAAAATCTTTTTGAGCAAGTGCTAAACTTCCACCAACATAAAAATCATGTGGAGCCAACAAAGCAGCACAAGTAGCAAAAATATTAGTTAATACATCAGACGCTTCTTTAATTAAATTCATGGCTTTAGCATCGTTATTTTTAGCTAATTCAAACACCTCTTTTGCTGAATTTGCTATTGATAATGCTTTTGCCTTGGTTTCAATACCGCTACCTGAACAATGTAACTCTAATGCATAAGGATTTTTAAGACGATGTTCTTGATAAAAACCGATTTTGCTTGCAGGTAGTTGGGCAATTTCTTGTGCATAATAATCACGTCCATGATAAATTTTATTATCTATAATCAGTCCTGCACCAAAACCTGTACTGATAGTAAAAAATTGACTTATTTTATCTGAATTAAATCCGTTTGCTTTTACATGATTTGCTAAGGCCATAACATTTGCATCATTTTCAAAAACAATATCAGAAAGTGTGCTTGTTTGCATAAGATAACTTCTTACATCAAAATTTACTCAACTACCTGCTAAGTTAGGACTCTTTAAAACAATACCTTTTTGATAATCAGATGGTCCCGGAATGCATAAAGCAAGATATTTAATTTCATATTTTTTGATTTGTTCGATTATTCAATCACAAGTTCTTTCCGCTGATCGATAATCAGTTTGTGTTTTGTTCTTTTTGATAATGTTTCCATATTTATCAAATAGAGCAAAGCGAGTATTGGTTCCGCCAATATCAACAGCAGCATATTCAGAATTTTGTAAATGTTCTTTCATATTTTAATTTTACTTCATTTATTTTAGATATTTAAAAGTTTCTTTTAAATATCATAAAATTCTTTATTTGCTTAAAAATATGTGAAAAACTGCATTGTAAATTAATAGTGTTCATAAGAAAAATAAATAAAATAAAAATTATGTTATTATTCTTTTGTGCTATAATTTATAAGCAATTAACGAATTGCCCAGGTGGCGGAATGGTAGACGCAAGGGACTTAAAATCCCTCGGTCGCAAGACCGTGCTGGTTCAAGTCCAGTCTTGGGCACCAGGATTGTGCGTCCTTAGCTCAGCAGGTAGAGCAAATGGCTTTTAACCATTGGGTCAGAGGTTCGAATCCTCTAGGACGTACCATTTCAAGTAATTGACCAAAGGCCTTTGGTCTTTTTTTATACAAAAATATGTCTAAACCTATATTCTAGACTTAAACATATTTATTTAGATGCGATAATATTATTTTTTTAATTTTAGGTATACTTTCAAATCATTGTTCATCAATGAATATATATGAATATTTAATATGTTTTAAAAGACGTTTTAAAAGTCTACCAACCTTTTGCTGATCTAAATAATTTTTATTTATTAAGTTCATAAATTCAGTATTTATTAGTTCGTTTTGTCTTTTTTGACTTTGCTGTATATCTTTACTATTAATAACATTCAAACGGTTATTTTTAATAAATTCTGGATTTTTAAGAATAATAAAAGCTAAAGTTGTTTTGGGTTGTGAATTTAGAATAAAATTCATCAGTGGTTTATACCATATGTATCATAAAAATTTTTGTTTTTGGTTAAAAAACTGCATTTTTTCAAGCACATTATGAGCAATAAGTTCTTCAATTAAATGTCGATCAATTACAGAACAATCATATTTTTGCATCATCTGCTGTTGTCTAAGTCGATCAGTAAAAAAAGTTCATTGATATTTAAAAGCATTATCTTTTAAATCTTTTAAACATTCATTATATGGTTTTATTATTTTACTGCGATCATTTAGAATTTTAAAATTATTAGGAATTCAAAAATCATCTAATTTTGCTATTAAAGTTGATTTTCCTGAAGCCCCCATACCGATAAATGCTATTGAAAGTTGCTTGTTTTTACTGATAAAAAATAAATATAAATAAATAATTTGATATATTAAAATTAAAAGTATTTTTGATATATCTACTATTTTTAAAGAATAAAAAATAATTGCAAAAATACTAGATAAAAATGTTAATATATATGAAAATCTGATTCCAAAAATTAACATCAAAATAAAGACAATATAAATGCTTTCTGATATACTAAAAATTACTTTCGATGCTGTATCATAGGTAAAAAAGTAATTTTTTAAAGTATCTTTAAGTCAAAAACCTAAAAAATAAGTTAAATTAAAAATAAGAATAAATAAAATTATTAAAAATAAAATAGAAATAATATTTAACCGATAATATATAAATTTATTTCCTTTATTAGTTTTATTCCATCTTATTAATTGTTTTAACATTGATAAAGTTAGAATAATAAAAGTTATTAAAGTAGTAAATAAGTTAATATAATTTTTATAAATTAAATGGAAAATACAATTAATAACAAAATAAATAATAAAGTATATAAACGATAAAATATTCCTTTTAGCACTATTATATAGTGCTAAAAGATAAATGATACTACTTAGAGCATAAATTATTAAAATAATTAATTCATAACTGTTATTATATATTTGTATTTGTTTTAATATGATATTATATAGCATTAAAAACACTATAATTGGATAAAAAAACAAAATGATTCATAAATGTCTTTTCAACATAATAAAATTATAATAGTTTTAAAAAGTTGTATAAATAAAAGCAAGTTAATTTGCTTTTACCAGTTTATAATGCTCATTCGATATTTCTTCAAGTAGTTGGTTATCAATCATTTTATCGATTACTGATTTTATTTTATTTTTAGTGTTCACAGTTAATGCTTTATTGTTAGTTCGTGAAAGAATTTCAGTGCTAATACCTTTAAAATCAAACACATTAGCATATTTAAATAGTGTCAAAATTAAATGTTGAAGTTCACTATTATGAATTTCATTTATCGGTCTGCGTTCATCATCTTCATCTGATTGTCTAAAGATGAATTTAAAATTTTCTGAATCAGGATAAACAAATTCATCAGAATCTAAAATCAAATTATATCTATTTATTATAGACTGAGCAAAATCCTTTACTTTATTTGTTGTAGAATTTTCTTCTAATAAAATTTTTACGAAGGCAAGGAATTTATTGAATGTTAATGCTCCTGATTTTTCAAAAATTTTTAGCAATATTTCCTTACATTTTAATTTATTTCTCAAGCTAGAATGTAAATTAAATTCTACTTTATAGTGTCTTGCACTTTTTTGTATTGGTCAATATTTTTCAAAAATTTCAACATTAGGAATTTTATTTTCTTTTAAATATGTATTTACTAATGATTCTTGATGGACATTATTTGCTATTTTAGGTATACCTGTTTCTTGTTGCGATTGATTTGTTTTTGACATTTCTAATTCTTTTAATTTATTTAATATTTTTTGAACTTCACGATCCGGATTATTAAATCAATCAGTAGACCAGATGCGATGGATTATCCAACCACGTGTTTCTAAGACTTGTTGCCTTAAGCGATCTCTATCACGAGTTGATTTAGAAGAATGATATAAAGCCCCATCACATTCTATACCTAAAATAAACTTGTTTGTTTTAGGATTTACAATTCCTAAATCAATTCGATACCCTGAAACTCCGACTTGGGTGCGAACCATCAAGCCTTGCATTATTAGTTTATCATATACTTGTTTTTCAAAACCTGAATCAAAATGTATACTTACATCACCATTATTACTATCGTTATCACTTAGATTAGAAATACCAAATTCTGCATTTTTAATAAATTGCTCTAAGATTTTTATCCCACGACTTTCACTACGGAATCAGTCTATTTGCGAACTTGTAAAATTAGAAATTATATGCATTCCAATTTTAGAACGAGTTATTGCAACATTTAAACGTTTATAACCTGAATTACTTCGATTTATTGCACCAAAACTTGTTCCAAAACGATCCTTTGAAATTCTTTTTGCTTCAATTATGAAGATAACAATATCTCTTTCATCTCCTTGAACTCCATCAATGCTTTTAACAAAAAATGGTTCATCTTTATTTTTTTCAAAGAAATAAGCTAATTCAGGATTGCTTTCTCTAAATTTTTCAATTTCTCTTTCAACTTTATCTAAGATATTAACATTAAATACAACAATACCTACAGAATACTTATCTCTATGAGTTTCAATAATATCTTTAAGAAGTTTTTTAGTTTCTTCAATTAATACAAAAATATCTTCTTTTTTATTAAAAGTATCATTTTCTGCATAAATAAAGTTTAATCCCTCAAATTTTTTAGGGTTTCTTGAGTTAGGAAAGGTTATTAAATCTCTATAAATCATTTGATTTGATGTATGAATTAGTTCTTCGAATTTTGAACGGTAATGTCATTTTAGTCTTATCGAATCATATCTAGAAGCAACAAAATCAAGTAACGAGTCGTAACCAGATGAAATATCTTCACTTTCTTCATCAATATAAGTTTCGGATATGAGTTGTTTTTCAAAGAAGTCGGAAGCAGGCATTTGTTCTTGATCACCAACTATTATAGCTTGTTTAGCACGAAAAAGTGAACAAATTGCTTTTTCAGGTTTTATTTGAGAAGCTTCATCAAAAATCACTGTATCAAATTCAAAATCAATATCTTTAAATAAATTTGATACCATTAAGGGTGATAATAATAAACAGGGTTTTACATCTAATATAAAGTTATATGCTTTTTCAAAGATTTTCTTAAAAGGTAAAAAATTTCTCTTCTTTTGACTTTCTGCTTTAATTATTCTATATTCAGGGTTATTTCTAGATAAACTGAGTTTATAACTTAAATATTCATCATTTTTTTGTTTAACTTTTTGCTTTGAAAATGAAAGACATTCGATTTCTTTTTCACGTAATATATCAAGGTGTGTAGATAGAAATTGTGCTTGATTTGTTTTTACTTCATTTCATAATATACTTTGAATCAATATTTGATAATTTTTGCGTAAATAAATTTCTTGAAAATAATTTGTTATTTTGTTATTAATAATTGCATTTACAAATGAATCTAAGTTTATATATTTAAGTTCACTTATAGCTCAATTTAATTCAATATATGGTTCCAATGTATCATAAAAATTTTTTTGTAATGTTTGTATTTTTGATATTAATTGTTGGTAATCATAATTAGCATAATCAATTTGTTTTTTATCAAAAAATGAGATAAAGAGGTTTCAATTTGAATAAAATTTTTCAAAATCATTAATCATCTGATTAATATATGATAGGTTAGTCAAAAAAGAAATATAACCATTACTTTCTGTATCATTAAATTCAATAATTTTATCAAAGACATCAATTAATTCATTTAGTTTGTCAACATCATCTATAACAGATACACCTAACTTATTTCAAATTTCTTTTATATCTAAATTATTTTTTAAATATTGTGCAACCTTTTTGTATAAATTTGAAATCCCTTTATCTTGCTTAGATAAAACTTTAAACGATGACTTTTTAAGTAATTTTTTAGCGTATTTTCATGCTGATGAAAATATTCTAGTTCATGAGTTTTCTATGCTAGGTATTTTACTATTAATTTCTTGTATCTTAATTTGTTGTATTACATTAACATCAACAAAATGCTCAATAAATTCATCTAATAACTTGTTATTTTCACTTTTCTTATTAAATATGGTTTTTAAATTATCATTAATTTGTATAAATTCTGCATAGTTTGCAAATTTATATAATTGAATGTTATATTTTGTATATAAATTAAGTTGCATAAATATTTTTTGAAAATTGTTAATAAAAATATTTGAAGGTTTTAATAAAATATTATTAAAATATTCATTAATATTAGCAAAATTGTTAATAAGGTTTCAAATACTCTCTTTTAATGATTGATATATTTGTTGGTTTTTCTGATTTATATTTAAACCATATCATACCGATGCTTGCATATCAAAATTTAATTCTTTATATGCTTTATAAAAACTATCTATTTTTTCAAGAATATTCTCATGTTCATTAAGTGACAATTCTGAGAAATTTCCTGTATAAAATTCTATATCAGGATAGTTTTCTAACTTATAATATTCAGAAATATATTCATATAAATTTAAGTTTTGTGGTTTTCTTTTTTTAATAAGTATTTCACCATATGCATCTAAAATGTCTTTGCTATTATTATGTTTTGCTAATAATGCATCAGTTTTTTCGCTATCTAATTCATAAAATTTTGAATTTTCTATCGATGTTATTATATCATTAAGTATTTTCCTTTTATTAAGATCACCATCATGAATTGCAACTACATATTTTTCTAAACCTATTTTTTTAAGATTATTAAATACAACTTGCAATGCTGTATTCTTTTCTGCTACAAATAGTACTTTTTTATTTCTTGCAATTAACTCAGTAATAATGTTAGTAATTGTTTGTGATTTTCCTGTCCCAGGAGGTCCTTGTAAAACAAATGATTTACCTTTAATAGCATTTTGAATCGCTACTTCTTGAGATGAATCAGCATCTAGTCCACGATATTCTGTATTAACATCAATATGTGAATTAATGTTGTCAGAATTAATGGAACTAATATCATAATTACTTAAATCTCCTTTACCTTGAAATCCTTTGTAGAAATTGCTTTCAATAATTTTTTGACTATTCTTTTGGATATCTTCATATATAACAATCTTAGTGAAATCAAATGTAGAAATATAGCAATAATCAATAATTTTTCATCTTGTATCGTTAGGATATGAATTCAATATTTTAGAACTGAGTTCTTGGTATTGGGTATATAAATCTAAATTCTCATCAAGATTTCACTCCACAAAGATACCAAAATCTTCTTTCAATTTTAATAAAAGTGATTCATTTATTATTACATTACTTGTGTCTGTAAATTCAATCTTTAAGATATTTTCTTGTTTTTTTAATGTAATTGGAATAAATAAAAGCGGTGAATAATGGAATACATCAGAGTTTGAATCTTCATATCATTTTAATAACCCAATAGTAAAATAAAGAATATCAATAGAATATTCGTTTTTAAAGGTTTCGACTTTTTTATAAATGTTTTTTAATCTTGCATCAATTTCTTCGGTTTCTGAATTTGTATAAAAAATATTCGACTTAGTGTTATATTGTATTTGTGAAGATTCGTCAATTGTTTTTATTTTGAATACTTTATTTTCTGTGTTTTGAAAAATGGATAAAATTTCTTGAAAGGTCGGATTAATAATTTGAATTTGTTGTTTATTTTTAGTTTTAAAATTTGTGCTTTCACCTAGTGGATCAACTTTAAAAGTTATTGCGTTATTTCTGTTCGATAAATCCAATAATTTTTGTTTTCATTTCCTAAGATTAACATCAATATTAGTTTGATTTTTCATAAATATTATTATAGTTTTTTTTTTTTTTTTGCGAAATAGAAAATAACCTATCTAAGTGATAGGTTATTTATCCTCTCTTTGGCTGGTAAATAAATCAAAATCATTTGCCTCATTTTCAACACCATCAACATAATTGAAATCATCTAGTTTTGGTAAATCACGTAAAGTAGAAATTTTAAAGTGATCATAGAATTTATTTGTTATCCCATATAATATTGGTCTACCAGGAGTTGGCGAAATACCAACCTCTTCAATCACACCTTTAACTAATAAAGTATTAATTACCTGATCAGATGCAGTTCCTCGCACTTTGTTAATTTGACTACGGGTTATAGGTTGTTTATAAGCTACAATTCCTGCTACTTCAATAGCAGCATTTGATAAACGATGTGGACGCACAACTGATACCATCTTAGTTATATATTCTTTAACACTTTCACGGGTAGCTAATTTATATATTTCATTGAATACTACAACTTTTAAACCACGATCTTCAGAGTTGAAATCCTTATGAAAATCTGCCATTACTTTTTTTGCTTCGTGTAAGGTATTTAAGTTAAATATTTCTTTAACTTGTTCTAAAGTAAATCCATCATCACCTTGAATATATAAAAGTGCCTCTAATATTTTATTCTTCATTGAATTTTTCTCCTCTGGTTATTGAAATTGCATCAAATTGATTATCTTGTTTGATTAGTAAATACTGTTGTCTTGCTAAATCTAAAACTGCAATTAAGGTAATAACAAAGTGATTTAAGGTTGGTTGATTAAATACCATTTCAAAAGTTAAGGTTTGGTGTTGTTTTAATAAATTCTTAATAAACGGAAATTGATCGGATGGTGTTAAATTAAACTTTTCAAGTTTGGTTTGTCTTAAATGCTGTGCATAAACTCTTTCAAACATCTTACGCAGAACATTAATTAATTTTATCGGATTTGAATGTCCATCAAGTTTTGCTGAATCACTGTCTTGAATGTATTCATCAATATTACTTGCTTTTTTAATATAAATATCAGCGCGCTGACTTTGAAATGTTTTTAAAGCTTCACGAACCTGACGAAACTGCTCATATTCAACTAAATCTTGAATAAACAATTTCTTTTCTTGTTCTATTTCTTCATCCACTTCATCAGGACCTTGTAGGATCATCTTTGCTTTTAGGTTGATTAAGGTTGTAGCCATTACTAAATAATCGCCAGCAATATCAATTTCTGCTTCTTTTAAATGATTAATGATTTGAATATATTGAGTTGCTAATTCGATTAAATTAACTTCCATGATGCTTATTTTCTTCGCTTTAATTAACTCTAACAACAAATCAAGTGGTCCATCAAAATCAGCTAATTTGAAATTATGCTCATAAGAATAGTTAAGATTTTTATTTTTTAATTTCATCAGTATATCCTAACTTTGCAGCAATCATATCTTTTGCTTTAGTTGCAATTATTGCTGGTTCCTTAGTAATATTAGTTTTGGCTTTTAAAGTAGTTAAAAATGAAACTGTAACTTTGATTCTGCCATGACGTTTGAGACTAAAAGCATCTAATGTATTTGAGATAGCAACAGGAATCACATCCATATATGTATTATTGGCCATTTTATAGATACCTGATTTAAAATCACCTAATTTCTCTTCTTTAATGCGGGTTCCTTCCGGAAAGACAATTCCAAAAGTTTTTTGATTTTTGACAAAATCAGTAAATTCATCTAATGTACGAAGACTATCGCGGATATTTTTGTTATCTATAAAAAATGAATCAAGTAGTTGCATTGATTTATAAATAGTTTTACTTTTTTTCAATCCTTCTTTACCAATAAATGTAGGGACACGAGGCTTATCAATAAATTCTTGATTTGTTTGTTCTAATGCAGCAATCAAAACTAAGGCATCAATATATGATTTATGGTTAGGGGTTAAAATAATTCCACCATTATTTGGAATATTTTCAATGCCTTCAATAGCCAAATCAATATTATAAATTTTAATTAATTTCTTAGCAATTTTTAGAATAAACTTATAGCGTTGTTCACGAGAAACTAATTCAGGTGTTTTTTTATACTTACGCAGCATTGAACCAAGTTTCAATCAACGACACAATCATGCTAAACATGTAGCAAGAAACTTAATTCTAGTATCTATTGTAAATTTCATTTATTCCCCCATATTAATTACAAAAGCAACCAATATATCTTTTTCATGCGAAATTGTAATAATAAAATCTTTAAAGATTCATCTATTATTTATTTTTTTTATATCAATTTCTTTAAATTTATAATATTGATTATCTGCTTTGAAAATAGCTTCCTTTATTGCTCAACTTCGTGCTAAAAATAATTGCTTTTGCTTTTGTTTAAGTTTATCAAATTTAACTAATTCATCTGCAGAAAGCAACCTATCAATAAAAGAATTACTTTTGTTTACAAACCTGGAAATATGTGTTATATCAACACCTATTTTCAATTTATTCATATCTTAAATTATATTATAAAATTAGGTTTTTTAGTGTATAAAAATAAGCTAATTTTAATATTTTTTGCTTTTAAATTTATGTGTTTTGTTATTAAAACACAACAATATTAATATTGTTGTGTATATTTTATACTCGATCACCATATTTTGTTAAAAGTGTTTTGTAAATATTTTTAGTTTGAGTTTTTGTTAAATTTTCATCTATAAAAATCTTTTTTTCTTTATTAAAAGTAATTACAGTTAATTTTACATCTTTGTATAAAAAGTCTTTTTCATATTGTGGTGAACTTTGATATAACCCAAAATCTTCCACATAATATAAGTCATTTGGACTAACTACATCAAATATTAAATGAGTATCTGATTGGTGTGTAGGATCTGGTATAAGATATTTTTGATTGTATTTGTTTTTATCGTTTGGATCATGTCAATATTGAGCTATAAGTAAATTATTTTCTTTAAAGAAAACTTCAAGGTTTTGGTTATTTAAAAAAATATTAGAAAATTTTTGTAAATTAAGTTCAAGAATATCTTTTTCATCTAATTTTCGAATATCAAAATCTAAACTATATTTTTTACTATTATATAGTTCCACAAATAATTTACGATCAAATTTATTAAGTATTTTTTTCTTTAGGTCATCTAGTGTCTCAATAATAAGGTATGGCTGCTTAAATAAAGGTATCTTATCTTTGTTTCAAAGATAACTTCAATACTTACCAAAGCGGTCTTGGTTAGATACTATTTTATTTTGCTTTTGATATCACTCGAGTAAATTATTAAATTCATTTGTGGCATTAATCTCTGCTTTATTTTCCGTCGGTTTTTTTGTTTCAACATTTGAGCAAGCAATTAAAATAGGTGCAATCATTGATACAGAAACAAATAATATCAATCACTTATGATGCTTCATTTATTTTACCTCATATTTTTTTTCAAGAAATTCAAAGAGATCTATAACTTCTTGCTTAGTTAAGTGATCATTTACAATCGGATTAATTTTAATATTTTTATTTATTACAGCAGAATCCATAAATGATGCACCTCCACTTGCAGGTTGGTAATACCTCGCAGGTTGCAATTGTCCAGTATGTACTTTAATAAACGAGATTTCATCAGGATTACTTCTAGGATTATATATCAAGTAATCTATTTGGGAATAGTCAATACGATAGCGAGCATGTCAAGATGTAGAAAGAACCAAGTTTTTTGTCTTAAAAAATTCATCTATTTTTTGATTATATAAATATTGTTCTTCGAATTTTTGTTCATTATACTTATTTATTTGCTCTTGTGTCATATTATTAGGATTAATTTTTCAATAATCATTGATATTAAAATCCCTCTCTTTTTCATTTAACCTTAAAAACATATTGTATATTTTCTTATAAAAATCTAGTGAAAACCTACTTAAATAATCATTCCGAACTTGATTGGAACTTGTAAATATTGTAAAATTATTCTTTAATAAGGTTTCAACACCATACCCACCATTATTTTCACCAGATTCTCATTTTAACATAAAAAAATCATATGGATTTCTTTTTATATTAGTTTGGGTTTGGTAAAGATCAAGTAATTCAGCAAATCTTAAACGATAATCAATATTTTCATTGTCGTAATTTATAGAAACTTTGTTACTAGAGCAGGATAAAGCTATTAAAGAAGTTGATAAAACAGAAGATGCTAATATAGTTTTAAATGTTCTTTTCATTTATCAAGATACCAAATATGTCATTGCAATATTATCATCAATAGAATTTTCAAATAATGAATCTTTATATTTTACTACCCTTGCTCGATATAAACCTGATATATTTGCATTATGGATTATAAGTTCATCTGTTGAATCTTCTGTAATTATTTTTTTAATTTGCTTTCAATTCCCATTTTTATCTTTATATTCTAAAATTAAATCATAATCAGAATATAATTTTTGTTCTTGTCTTTTTAGGGTTTCATGTAATTTAAGTTGGCTGTCGTTTTTATGTGTACCACTTCACACTAAATCTGCAATTCCTGTTCCGATTGCAAAAAATGGAATTAAATATAGATATCAACTAAAATTCGAACTTGGTTTATTTTCTTTATTTTTAAGCAATCCAGCATTGAATAATCACGAACTTGCTACTCTTATGTTTTGTCCTTTATAAGCATAAAATTCTTTTGTTGCTAACACAGTTCCGTTTGTTTTTTTATCAATATTAGCAATTGTTAGATTATCAAACGCTTTAAGCATCTTTTCAAAATTAGGAATACCAGCTCCATATTTTAGTGAGTACCCATTACTTTTATAAGCTATATCATTATTATTCGGAATTCAAGATGCCACAGCTAAAATTGCTTTAATTGCTTGAATTCTATAATTATCATTATTAATTAAACTTTTCTCTCTTAATAATGTAGATATCAACCCTGAAATAATTGGTGCTGCATAACTTGTACCAATTTTATTATATTGACTATCACCATAACCCAATATTTTTCTTTTATATAAATAACCTGGTGCAACAACATTAGGTTTTGCTAAGTTTTTATATTTATCAAATAATAGATAATTTGAATATCGGGCAATATTATCAGATGATATTCCACGATATGAATCATATTCTAATGCTCCGACTACAATATTGTTAATTGATAATGATTTTGAATTTATTCATTCATTTCCTTTGTCACGGTTATCATTATCATTCCCGGATGCAAATACATTTATAATTCCATATTTTCTTGAAATACTATCCAAAAGTAAGTTATTTTCATTATATTCGCTACCTAATAAATCATAAATCGATCCATAACTATGATTTATAACTTTTACACCATTTTTAACAAACCATTCAAGGGCGCCTTCTCATTCTTTATCAGTTTTAAAACTACTAAAATACATTTTAGCGTATCTGTCAAATCCCTGACTACCAGCTGCAATCAATGGAACCTCTTGAGAATGATGGTTTAATTCAAGATTTTTATTTGTTATTAGAACCTCATAACCTCTGTTTAAAAAGTCATTATCCATAGTTTCATCAAATTTTCCACCAACTTCTAAAATTCCAATTTTAGATGTGGGTATATAACTTCTATGATTTTCTCGCTCTTTTTGTTTAATAAAATCCATAAACAAATCATTATTATTATTTATTTTTCTATAAAGTTTATAATATGGATCATATTGATTACTATTGCTTAGTTGTACAACACTTTGATCAAAAAGAACAATTCCTAATATTGAATCAAGTTTTTGTATTTTTTCAACAAAATTTTTTCGTTGTTCTTCGTTTTCAAAATAAAATCAAACAAACGGTGCTAACGAAGAAGTTTTAACATCTTTAAAAATTAGATTTGATTTTTTGATTTTTTCAATGAAATCTTGGTTCTTGTTTTTTAACAAATCCTCCAAATCATTTTCGCTGTTTTTGTCAAATTCATGTTTTAAAATAATTTTCAACTCGAAATTTTTAAGTGAATTAATTATAGTCGGATCAGAAGAACTTGTCTTTATTCTAAAATTCCTCACTTGAAATTTATTATTATGATAATTTTCAAATCATTTAATATCAGATTTTCCTTTTTCTTTAACTGAAAAAATCACTGTAGATGCTAAAACTAATGCAGTCGTAGGTAAAGCTCATAATAACATCTTTAATTTACTAAATCTTTTCATTATCAATTCCTTTCAGTTTTTATTATTAAAACAATATACTTATAATGTTCTAAATATAATTTCTATCATTATTTTAACATAAAAGCATATTTTTGTAGAAATATTCGTAAATTGAATAAAAAAATGCCCCTTAGGCATAGTTCTTTGAAAACTGAATAGTAATTATAATTCATTAAAATGTCTTGAATACATTTACTTTTAAACCTATCAATTTATTAGTAATGGTCAGCT